>JBBTNS010000055.1:0-2330 GCA_038067655.1 Nitrospirota bacterium | reverse complement strand
GGGTATGAGTGGATTTTGCGACAATCAGAATGCGTTAATTAGGGATGGTATAAGATAGAAAATATGATCCATGTTTCTTTGAACTCTAACGAACGAGCTCAGCGGCACCCCGTCATGTGCGGCGTCCGCTACAGCGTTTTGTTATGCCGAGATAGATTAATCCCAGATTACGCGATAGGAATAAAAGGGTTCGATTGAGGGGTAAGATTCTAATGCGTAGCAATAGAAATAGGAGGTTACATGGAATTTAATATCTCGTTTACCCCCTCAAATTCTCTATTGCGTAATCTGGGTTAATTGCCACCATATCCTTTGCTTATCTCGATAGACACGATTGTTCCTTCCTTAAATATGGTTCCACGCTCTGAGTAATCTTTACTCCAGAAATCCGCTTTTATTAAGTATGGGGTCTTTCTCCAAACAAAAGTTCCTAGGGAATCATCCAGGATTGAATCTTCTTTGCTAATCGGGGCTCCTAATAGAGTTTCGAATCGTTTGATCGTGTCTGTGACCTTCAGATCAAAGATTACCGGTTCTTTATATGTGAGAAAGCCAGAGCTATTCGAATGGCCAGGAACAACAATTGAAGAAACATTGCCAGCCGGGTCGTATAAAAGGGTTAGGCCCGAATTTTGAAACCAATGAATATCTGCATTTCCTTTAACCTCAAAACTTGGAGACCCCAGCACAGAATAGACATGTGTTTTTGAATCTCCGAG
Source organism: Nitrospirota bacterium (assembly GCA_038067655.1). Classification (GTDB taxonomy): domain Bacteria; phylum Nitrospirota; class Nitrospiria; order SBBL01; family SBBA01; genus JACPZM01. Next base: position 1,611 of record JBBTNS010000055.1, on the reverse strand, counting down.
ATGAATTGGAAGACCCCAATCGTCATTCTGCGTACAAGACAAAAGACAGAAGCATAAGAAGAATGCTGAGAGGTTTTTAATCATTGTTTTTCTCGGCATAACAGGGCTGGCGGATGAGCCGCAAGCCCCGCCTGCCCTGTTAAGTGGAGTGCCGAAGGCAGTCCACTTATCAGAGCAATAAGTGGAAAGTTTTCCACGCTATTACCTACTATATACGGAATATTTTCCGTGACGACCGCATATTAAACCCAGAAAACTGGAAATATGTACAAGCACTTGCAGAGAGACTTCGGACACATTTGCTGGGGATACCGATTGAGCACCTTGATCGAGGCTTTTGTTATGGAGATTTCCTTGGCTTGAATGCCCACCTTGCCCAGGATCACACACTGACCGCGTTCGACTTTGACTGCTGTGGTGGGCTGGCGTGCCTACGACATTGCGGTCTTTGGCTGGGGAGCGCGCTCACAAGACAAAGAGAAGACAATATGGCCGGCATTTCTGCGTGGGTATAGAGAAATACGCAGTCTCAGTGACATCGATTTACAGGCAACCGCGTATTTTGTGGCGATACGGCATTTGTGGATCGTAGGCATACATACAGCCAATGGGTATGATTGGGGGTTTGGCTGGATGCATGACCGGTATTTTGACCGAGCCATAAAATTCTTGCGAGATTGGGAGGCAGAGTATCTGAAGGAAAAGTCACTGGAGTTGGATGTGCAATAGGGGAGCACGAGCTAACCAGGACTAGAGCCAACCGCAAATAGCGTGGTTGATTTGAGGCCGCACCGTTTCGCGGTCGGCTCACTTTGGTCGTTGGCCACCTGTATATTTCCTATTTATTCTGCTATCATCAAAGCCATATGAATTGAGAGGTAGAAGATGAGAAAAGAGTTTAACGTGCTTATTGAGCAGGATGCCGAAGGGTATTTTATTGCCACTGTTCCCAAGTTACGAGGCTGTCACACTCAAGCAAAGTCTTTGGACACTTTCACGAAACGGACTCGAGAGGCCATTAAGCTTTGCCTTGAAGTTGCAGACGCCAAGGTAATAAGCCTTATGGCAATCGCTATGCTGATTGGATCTGCCGTAGTGGCCTACGCAGGCCCCCTAAAAACTGATAAATTTCCATGTGATGTAATAAAGGGCAATACTTACATCTATTGGATCAGCGGAACGTTTGATGGTAAGGAATCTGCCTTTTCAAGTAAAATAACTTTTGATAAAGACGGGATAGGCTCAACCCATGAATTTGCCATGTTTGATACGGGATCTACATCGGCTAGTATCTTGAAACGAAGTGTAGCTTGCATAGCGACTCCGGCAGGGACGGTCTCGGTGGATGGGAGCCCAGTCTCAAAGTGGTCCCTTTCATATCCAGAAGCCCTTGTCTTTATTACCTCATACGACAATGGCTCAACGGTATGGATAAATTATGCCGTCCGTAAAGAACGCGTAAACAAAGGTTGGATGTTGCAACTTCCGTTTAAGCTTCAAAAACCGCTTATCAAATAAAGAATAGGGTGACTCAGGCTGGGGTAATATTTACGTTTGCCCAACAAGGTATATGGACTCCCCCTCCTTTAGCAAGGGGATGTTGTCTTTTTT
>JBBTNS010000054.1:0-2260 GCA_038067655.1 Nitrospirota bacterium | reverse complement strand
CTGTTACCCTAGCAGACTACTTATTATATTTCAAGACCTGACCCTGTTTGCTGCAAATCGAGAGGACGGTTGTCGCCTATCCGAATGGAAGACGACAGATGACGGTAATTAATTGCTCCTTAATATCTCTCTAGCCCTTTGAAAGTTTTTCGTCACGTATTGGTGAAGTACCTTATCCATACGCCCCTGCCAACCATCCCCGGTGGATCGGAAGTAGGTGATGACCTCGGGGCTGTAGCGTACTGATACAAGGACTTTTTTGTGTTCGGACTGAGGCCGCCCGCGTAGTCCCTTCAGCGGGATCATTGCTTTCAATTGCTTGGGTGTAAGCGGCTGTGCGTCGGGATCACTTTTTGCGGCAATCGTAATACTCCTATCCTCTTCTGGGGTCGGAATATGAATAGCAGATTTGTTAGATTTATAATGAGAAATTTTTGGCATAGTATTTTACCTCCCGACGATTAGCACGGCGTAGACTGATAATTCTTTGTGCCTCGTTGCGCATAACAAATGCTACGTAGTAAAGGGTTTCGTCTTTTGGAACGAGTGCGATCATGCGCACCTCCTCATATTCAAAACGATTATCAACCCAGACTAACGCGGCCTCCCAATCAAACTCTCTGGCCAAAGATAAGGAAACACCATGTTTCTTTTGATTCCCTGAATCTTTAGATGGGTCGAACTCGATCTTCATACATTGGAATTTTATTTAGTGTAGCTACAATAAATTTGTCTGTCAAGCCTGGGTTGTGTAAAAGTGAATGGATCACGACACGAGTTCCACTCCTTAAAGCCATCCTAAGTTGACGACTTTTTGCTGTCCAGTTTTTGGGGTCCACTATAGATTGGCATCAAGGGTTTCTATGAGAAGGTGATAATGGTTGCCCATAAGACAGTACGCATGACAGAGCCAGTTATATCTTTTTATCACCGAGTTTAACGCTTCAAGAAATTTTTCTTTGTCAGGGTTGTCGCTAAAGATTTTCTCTCTTGCATTCCCTCGTGATGTTACATGATAAACGGCCTCTTCATATTCTACTCGTAACGGTCTGGCCATTTGCTGTTACCCTATCAGATTCTTTCTTATATTTCAAGACCTGACCCCATTGGTGTGACCCCATTGGTGAAAAGAAAAATGACGGATGAAAGAATAAAGCGGATCATGGGGTTTGGTTAGGGGGGGACTGTTTTTTTTGCTTTTTCTTTGTTCTTTGGGGGTGACGTGAAATTTGTCGAATGAATTCGATCTTATGTTTAATATACGCCGCACAAGCAGCCACCTTATCTACATAGAGTATTTCTGATCTCTCGCTAGTACTATGTGACCAAGAAACCAGGGTAAGTGTGTTGTCATCATTTTGTTTTAAATACCAAACTTTGGAACAACGCTGGTCTTCAGAATCCTGTATCCACTCTCCAATACACTCAAGATGATCTGAAAGCGTATCATAGATATCTTTTTCAGAAACTTCATTATATCTTTCAAAATATCCAGTTTGCTTTAGTAGTCCGTACATTGAGATATCCCCACGCCTTCTAAACTCTAATGGAAGATATACTATTTCGACTAAAATATTACTATTTAGCTTCATATCCATAGGCCTCTATAAAATTACTTGACTAACCTAGTGCCACCTTCAGTTAACCGATAGCCTTTTTCTTCTATCAGGTAGTTCAATTCCTTACGAAACATTCCAGACACATCCTTTATATCCTTTACTGGATTAGAAAGAATAATTTCGTCACCACGAGCAATCATACGATCTAAAAACTTCTGATTAGCTGTCCACCGTTCACTTTCCGTCATTTTTTCCCAAACCTCATCAGGAACATCAAATCGGCGAGCCCCTAATTCATCAGATAGTCTTTCATAAGAACCGACACGGCCTAAAACGGCTTGATTACTGGGGCGCTTTGCAGGGGCTATATCCTTCGCCCCCTCCACCAACTTGGCCGCCCCTGCAATGACCTCATCTGCATTCTTCCCCATCACCTTTGTTAGTGTGCTACCAATCTTCTGGATAATCTTGTTCCCAGGTACCGCCTCGGTTGCCAAACCAATCGCAATCCCTGCCGTAATCTCCTCCGCTAACTTCATATCACCCTTCTCAATGGCTTGCTCAAGCCGCCAGGCATCCCACGCAGTAATCCCCATATCAATCAGTTGCAACGCAATAGGAATCACAATCAACGCATTGTTCTCGGTCTCAATCGTCGCGGCAGACGTCGCAACTACCGTATCCATCCCACTCGCTCCCAT
>JBBTNS010000053.1:0-27415 GCA_038067655.1 Nitrospirota bacterium | reverse complement strand
GTTGGTTTGCCTATCAGGATTATAACCCATTACCCACTCAAACCTTCAAAGAACCTGTTTTTTCATATCTACTGTATACCACAAAACGCACCATTAAGAAAGATTTAATTAGTGATGGTATAACAAGAAGACCAACCTCTTCATGCAAGATAATAAGACGCAGTTGATTGCACAGGATTTGGCCGACGGCCAGTTTGCGCAGGTAGGCGGGGCGTTGAATCAAGTTAATAATAGTATGATGGCACGCGTTATCATTATCCATCCCAGGGTCTTAGCATAGAGAGGCCTTTAAGCTCAAAGATACGCCGTAACCAACCCTTTGCGGGAAGGACAAAACTTGCCGTTTTCAGATCTTTCACACAGCCTGGTGAAACAAACGATCTAGTCAGATCGGGTATTTTTATCCAAGAATTGCCTGCGCCATGAGAATGTCACATTGCATCTGCTTGATGAGCGCGGTGCTGTTTTCAAATTTCCGGTCTGGACGAATCCATTTGATAAAGGCGACTTTCAACTTCTTTCCGTACAACTGTTCATGATAGTTAAAAAGATGCGCCTCAATCTGAACCACTCCCTTTTCGTTAAAGGTCGGTTTTGAGCCGATATAAACAACGCTGTCATAGGGAGGAACATCATCAGACAATGTCACACGCGCGGCATAGATTCCTTCTTTTGGAATAACCCGGTCAGGCAGATTGATATTGGCCGTGGCTACCCCCATCTTTTCACCCGTTCCATCGCCATGAACCACCTCCCCTTCCAAAACGTAAGGACGAGACAAAAGACTAAACGCCGGGTCAACCTGTCCGGCAAGAAGTTGCTTTCGAATTTCTGAAGAGGAAACCAGCGTGTCATTGAGATATACTGGTTTTTGTGGCAGGACATCAAAACCGTACTTTTGGCCAAGGTCAATAAGGCTCGCAACATTTCCTGACCGCCCCTGCCCAAAGAGAAATTCTTCTCCGACAATCACCTCTTTACACCCAACTTTCTCAACCAGCAGATTTTTAACAAACTGCTCTGGTGTTTGCCCTGAAAATAGCTTGTCAAACTCAACAAACAAAACGGTATCTATTCCAAGTGATAAGATCAGCTCTTTTTTTTCTTCAAACGAGGTTAAAAACGATGTGGGACGATCAGGGAAAAGCACCTTCGATGGATGAGGCCAAAAGGTCAGCGCAACGGCAGTCCCATTTTTTTCTTTGGCACGTTCGATTGTTTTCTTAAAGAGTGCCTGATGGCCAAGATGCACACCGTCAAAGTTGCCTATCGCAACCACAGGATACGAGGGAATGGGGAATTTTCCAGATGTCTCAACAAGATTATTCATTTTCTCTTCCGATGCATGCAGCTTGCGCGAAGCATTACGCCCTGCGCAGCACCTTTGCGGCTTCTTTTGCAAAATAAGTTAGAATCATATCGGCACCCGCACGTTTGATCGAAAGAAGAGACTCCATCATCACCCGTGCTTCATCAATCCATTCCATTTTGGCCGCGGCCTTAATCATCGCATACTCACCGCTCACCTGGTACGCCGCAACCGGAACCGAAAATCTTCTTTTTATTTCAGCAAGAATATCCAGATAAAAAATTGCCGGCTTCACCATAATGATATCAGCCCCTTCGGTAATATCGGCCTCGGCCTCTCGAATCGCCTCACGCGCATTGGCCGGATCCATCTGATAGCTTTTCCGATCTCCAAAAGACGGAGCCGAATCAGCCGCCTCCCGAAACGGAGCGTAAAGACTGGAGGCATATTTTACGGCATAAGAAAGAATTGGCGTTTCGGCATAACCATTTTCATCCAACATATTGCGAATCGCCCCGACGCGGCCGTCCATCATGTCGGAGGGTGCGACGATATCCGCGCCTGCTTGTACATGAGAAAGTGCCATCTTTGCCAGAAGCCCCAACGTCTCATCGTTTAAGATCTTGCCGTTTTTAATCACCCCGCAATGACCATGGGATGTATATTCATCAATGCAAACGTCCGTGATCACAAGGAGATCGGGATTTTGATTTTTAATCGCGGCAATGGCCGTCTGAATAATTCCATTTGGGGCAAACGCCTCCGAGCCGACTTCGTCCTTCATTTTCGGAATGCCAAATAAAATGACGGCGGGAATCCCAAGCTTTGTTGCCTCTGCCGTTTCTTTAAGCAACGTTTTGATAGTATGACGATACTGTCCTGGCATCGAGCCGATTTCTGTTTTCTCTCCCTTCCCATGCATCACAAAAAGAGGAAGGGTCAGATTGTCGGGAGACAATACGGTCTCTCGCACCAATTTACGAATGGATTCATTTTGACGAAGTCTTCTTGGACGATGAATCGGAAACATTAATTTTTTCCTTATGGGCACTCGTAAGGTTAAAACACGGAGTATATCCTATTGTTGGGCTTTTTGCATCGCTTCGTCAAGTTTTGGTATCACAATTGGGAATTGGGATAAACAGACTGACCAGTTGGTTTGGTTTTATGGAAACAACGGTTAAAAAAGGGGAATGGGGAGGTCTGTACTCTTAACACTATTTACCACTGACACGATCTTGACACAAAAAGGTAAGGCAGGTAGAATGGCTAAATCTTATAATAATACTTCAATGTATCAGGACAAGTTATCCTCATTATAACTAAAAGAGAGGATTTAGTCAGAGTAATCATCTATTTGGGATTCGCATTTACAGAAGATCTATCATTTGAGTTATGGTCATGCGAGCGGCAGCGGGGTTAAAAACAACAGAAAAAGCAGGAGATAAGAAGGGGAGTTCGACAAAGACCATACAAGCGAGCGATCGCAAGGGCCTTCTTTTTGTCGTATCGGCTCCGTCTGGAGCAGGCAAAACCTCTTTGTGTAGAGAGGTGACACCTAAAACGCCTAATCTTGTGCGCTCTATCTCCTATACAACTCGGGCTCCAAGAGAGCAAGAGGTAGAGGGGGAGGATTATCATTTTGTTGATGCCGAAAAGTTTCGTTCGATGGTTGACCGAAACAATTTTATCGAATGGGCGGAAGTGCATGGCAATCTCTATGGAACATCACGAAGCCTGCTGATGGAATCTGTGGATCGTGGGGTTGATGTTATTCTGGATATTGACACGCAAGGTGCTGTAACCATTCGAAAAAATAGTAGTGAGGGGGTCTATATTTACATCCTTCCGCCCTCGCTGGAGGCGTTAGGTCAGCGGTTGATTGATCGAAAATCAGACCCGGAAGAAGAAATCGTAAGGCGCCTGCAAAAATCGCGCGAAGAGATATGGAACTACCGGCATTATGATTATGTGATTGTGAACGGTCAGTTCAAAAAAGCGTTGAAAGATTTAGAGGCGATCATTTTGGCGGAACGGGTCCGAATGAAGCAGATTAATCATGCATGGATTGAGGACACGTTTATTAGTCAGAACAAAACAAGCAGCACTCTTCTTATCGCCTCTTCAAAAAAGAAAGCATAAAGAGTACCCCATTCATTAGGAAAGGAACGAAGTAAGTATGGATATTATCTCTCTCCCGATTCAAGGTGATTTTGTCAATACACACTCAAGATACAGACTGGTGGGAATGGCAACCCAGCGTGCAAGGCATCTTATGGACGGGAATAAGTCAACCGTTCCAACAAAATATGTCAAGCCGACAACCATTGCCATTGCGGAAGTTTTAGGCGGGAACTTTGAAATCCTCTATGGAAAAGAAGCCTTAAAGTGCCAGCAAGAGGCTCGGCGGGCGCGCGAGGAAAGAAGAACGCGTTTCTTGTCTCCAGAGCGGGAAGAAGAGCTGAAACGAGAGATTGAGAAAGATTTAAATCTTTTCATGGCAGAATCTCCGACCAAGGGAGACAAAGTAGAAGCAGAAAAGGCAGAAGAGCCGTCAATATAGCGAGGGGTGTTGTGCACGGCATCACGCTTAGCGCAGTAGGTTTATACAGATGCCCAAAAAGGTACTTTTCGGGATAACGGGCAGTATTGCTGCATACAAGTCGGTTCAGATTATTCGCTCTTTAACGCTCGCGGGCTTTGAGGTACAAGTTGTTCGTACATCCGCGGCCCGCCATTTTGTGGCGGATCTGCCACTTCAAGTTCTATCCAAAAATCCGGTTCATAGCGAGCTATTTGACCCAAATTCCGGCGAAGTCCTTCATGTCTCTCTCGCAACAGGGTTTGATCTGATTCTCATTGCACCCATAACAGCCGACTTCATGGCAAAGATGGCATTGGGATTGGCAGATGACTTACTCAGTGCGCTTCTGCTTTCTACCCCAACCCCTATTGTGATTGCTCCTGCGATGGACTTAGGAATGTGGGATCATCCTGCTGTCCAGAAAAATACCGCCACATTAATTGAGAGGGGATGTACCATTGTTGATCCCGAAGCTGGCCCCTTGGCCTCGGGCCTTTCAGGGATCGGACGCATGGCTGATGAGAAAAAGATTGTAGAAAAAGTCTTCGAATTATTGCTCAAAAAGCCTGCCGCAGAAAACCTCCCGCTCAAGAAAGAAGTGGTGCTTGTCACGGCAGGCCCGACACGAGAGGCCATTGATCCCGTCCGATTTATCTCGAATCGCTCTTCTGGAAAGATGGGTTATGCCATTGCAAAGGCGGCGAATGAATTCGGGGCCGAGGTGATTTTAATCAGTGGCCCGGTCGGAATCAATCCGCCCATTGGAGTCAAAACGATTGCGGTGGAATCGTCTGCAGAGATGAAAGAAGCCGTTACGCGTTATGCCACTTCGGCCACGATTGTCATTATGGCGGCTGCCGTTTGTGATTACACACCAGACAATCCTGCTTCTCAAAAAGTGAAGAAAAAACCGCATGCGCTTTCGTTAAGGGTCACCGATGATATTTTACAAGGGCTTGCAAAAGATAAAAAAGGGAAGATTCTTGTTGGCTTTGCGGCAGAGACGGAAAATGTCTTTGAAAATGCGCTTTCCAAGCTGAAAAAGAAGAATTTGGATTTGATTATCGCCAATGATGTAACGGTTCCCGGGGCTGGATTTGATTGTGAAACCAATATCGCGGATATCATTGATGCAAAAGGGCAGAAAACGCCACTTCCTAAAATGTCAAAAAGCGATTTGGCACAAAAAATTCTTGAAGCAGTGATAAAATTGGTACGAGAAAGAAATCGGTGAGAAGTCTTTTCGGCAAGAAATCGTTGATATTCCAGAAGGTCAGAGAACAATTTGTTCGTCAACAACCTGGGGATAAACCCTCCGATAAAGAGAGCGAGGATATAAGAATGATGCAAAAGATCGCAGAGCGCGATGCGACTGCTTTTGCCAGATTCTATGATCACCATGCGAAGTTTATTTTTGCCTTTTTGAATCGCTTCTTAAAAAAACGTGTCGAAAGTGAAGATATTCTTCAGGAGACATTTTGGCGGTTATGGCAAAAGGCCGCGATGTACGATCCAACAGCTGGTAGTCCGGCCGCTTGGGTCTGCTCCATTGCTCGAGACTTGGGGAAAAGTCGTTTCAAGCAGCTTTTACGTCAACGTGAGCGTGATGCCGATTTAAAAGCATTCCCGATAGCGCAACCGTCCAAGATGAATGCCTCGATTTTAGGATCAAGCAAATCAAGACCCGGAATCGGAGGAGCACTTTTAGAGATTTCCAAAGAGCAGCAGGAAGTGATTATGTTATCATTTTTCGAAGGTGTAACACATGAAGAAATTGCGAATCGACTCCATATTCCGATTGGCATCGTAAAATCAAGGATTCGTTTGGGGATGAATAGCCTGAATGTAATTATTCAAAAAGATGTGGGAGCCGACGTTGATAAAAAGCTGTAGCGGGTTTGAAGAGCTTTGCACGTTCGTCGTTTCTGGCGCAGCAACGGACGATGAAGAAAAAAAGCTTTCCTCCCATTTAAGCAGTTGCGTGTCTTGTGGCGAAAGGCTCCAATTGCTTCAAGAGGTTTCCGCCAATATGATCATGGGCATGGCGGAAGTTGCCCCGAATCCTCTCATTCGTGCGAACTTATTGAAGGCCATTGAGCAGGAAAAACAAATCACCCCGCGTCTTTATATGTCACCATCGGTTCAGCCTCAATCTACTCTGACCGGTTTCTCGTGGTTTTTGGCTGCCGGATGGGGCGTTGCTTTGATATTGGCTGTCGCCCTCTTAAAGAATAAGGGGATCTTCTCCACCCCGGAATAAGGAAAGAAATATGATCATACCGCTTATCGTTATTGCTGTTATTTGCATTCTGGTGGGCATGGGCCTAGGCTTTGGAATCGGACGGTCACGCGCAAAAGCGGCATTGGAACTTCCTTTACGAGACGCTGAAAATCGTGCGGCTGCTGAAGCTGCACGCGCTGAAGAGGTTCGGTATCAAAACGATTTAAACAAGAAAGATCTGGCGGGACTGCAAGAACAACTCAGAGACTCCGAGAAAGGGAAAGTCGCAGCACAAACCCGAGTAGAAGAATCCGAGAAAAATTTAGCCGAACAAAAAGCATTGCTTGATGTCGCTCAAGTCAAACTCTCTGACACGTTTAAGGCGTTGGCCGCCGAGGTGCTTGCTGGGAATAATGCCGGATTTCTAACGCTCGCACAGGAGAAATTCAAGTCCATTCAAGATTCGGCGGCGGTCGATCTGGATACCCGAAAAGCCGCGATTGATCTTTTAATCGGGCCGCTTTCTGAAACCTTATCGGTCTACCAAAAAGAAACAAAGGCATTGGAAGAGCGTTTGTTGCGCGAACAAGGGGCAGTCAGTGAGCAGTTGAAGGCCTCGGCCCTTGCGCAATTTGCGCTTCAGTCTGAAACAACAAAATTGGCGCAAGCCTTAAAGCCGCATCAGGTTCGGGGGCGATGGGGAGAGATGACGCTCAGAAGAACGGTTGAATTGTCGGGCATGTCGTCCTACTGTGACTTTACTGAGCAAGAGACGGTTCAATCCGAGCAAGGGCGGCTTCGCCCCGATATGGTGATTAAATTGCCCAACGGCCGGGAAGTCGCGGTGGATTCCAAAGTCCCGCTGGATGGTTTCCTAGAAGCCATGGAGGCCAAAACAGAAGAGGCGCGCACTGCCTCCCTGACAAAATATGCGCGCCAAATTCATCAGTGTGTTGACCAGCTTTCATCAAAACAATATTGGGCGCAATTCACTGCATCGCCGGAGTTTGTTGTTCTTTTTATGCCCAATGATTCTTTTTTGTCGGCGGCCGTCGAACGAGACGCGAGCTTGATCGAATCGGCCATTGTCAAAAAAGTGGTCATTGCAACACCCATTACGCTCATTGCGCTTTTGCATGCCATTTCGTACGGATGGCGGCAGCAACAAATGGCCGAGAATACCCAGCAGATTATTGATCAAGCGCAAGAACTATCCGACCGCGTTGCGACATTTGTAGAGCATTTACACGACATGGGAAAATCAATGAGTCATGGGGTGGAATCTTACAATAAAGCGATTGCCTCTTTTGAGGGGCGTATTCTTCCGGCAGCCAAAAAATTTAAGGCACTGGGCACCTCTGGGAAAAAAGAGATAAAAGATTTAGATTATATTGATAAATCAATCCGGCAATTAGCAACGATTGAAGCCTTATCCGAATCCGAAGAAGAATAAACTTTAAGAAGACTTCACTACAGGCAACCCAAATTGAGGGTCTTGTCGGTGCATCCACCAAAGGAGGATCAGGCCGGGAACCATTCCAATGACGCTGACGATATAAAAGGTTTGATAGCCTAACGTCTCGGCCAAGTAGCCCGAAAAAGGGCCGATAAACCGCGAAGTGATTGCGGCAAGACTTGAAAAAAGGGCATATTGCGTCGCGCTGTATTGCCGATTTGTTAAACTCATCAGGAGTGCGACGAAGGCCGTTGATCCTGCTCCTCCGGAAAGATTCTCAACCCCGACGGAAAGAAATAGACCCAAAAGGGTCGGCCCCGTCATTGCCAAACCGACAAAGACCAAATTAGAAACCCCTTGTAAAATGCCGAATACCCATAAGGAACGATATAGCCCAATACCGGCTAAAATCGCGCCGCCCATGAGACCGCCTATGATCGTCGCCAACAGCCCCATTCCCTTGTTCATGGCGCCAATATCGGTTTTCGTAAAACCCATATCCATTAGAAATGGCGTGGTCATAACACCCGCAAAGGCATCCGGAAATTTGTAGAGAATAATCAGCAATAAAATTAAAATCGCTTTTTGCATTCCGCTTTCCTTGAAGAAGGATAAAAAGGGTAATCGAATGGCTTCCTCAAGGGTGCGTGGCAGGGTCGTTTTGGGTTCTGGATTGGCCCACAAAACGGTTGCCACCCCCACCATCATAAATATCGCCATGACTTTATAAACGCTCTGCCAAGGAATGTGATCAGAAAGGACCAGTGCAAAGGCACCGGAAGCCAACATTCCCAGCCGGTATCCCAGTACAAAGACCGATGCCCCTGCGCCAAGCTCCTCTTTGTCTAATATATCCGAGCGATAGCCATCTGCGGCAATATCCTGCGTGGCAGAAAGAAAGGCAACGACAACTGCGGTCAATACGAGTGCGCCGGTTTGTTCGGCGGCAGTAAAAAGCCCCATTGCAGAAATCCCGAAAAACAGGGCCAATTGCGTAATGAGGAGCCATCCGCGACGGCGGCCAAAGATTGGGGGAGAGAAGCGATCCAGAAAAGGCGCCCAGAGAAATTTCATGGTGTAGGGCAATCCGATCAACGTGACCGCGCCGATTTCAGAGAGGCTCATCCCCGCGTCTTTGAACAAGGCTTGAAGCGTGCCAAAGGTCAGCGCAAGCGGAAGGCCCGATGAGAATCCGAGCAGGAGCAATACCGCCATTTTTTTCTGGACAAAAACGTTGAGATAAATTCCCATATTAAGCGTCTTAGAATTGTATTTGCATTTCCTTCAAACCACCCCTGCCCCCTCCTTAACCAAGGAGGGGAATAAACAGCGAACAGCATCAGGGTAGACGGTCGTGCTCTCCGACAGATGATATTGTACTCATGCGATGTTCTATTTTTTGCATGGCAAGGAGCATTGCCGCATTATCTTCAGGGCGCCAATATTTCTCGGTAATGAGTCTTCCAACCAGAGGAAACGACTCTTTCGTCCCAATCTCACCGAGCAGTTGGCAGATGGCTTTTTTTACGGCATATCCTTTTTCATGATGTTTCTCCCGGATGATTCCAAACAGGCCCGGTTTATCCGGAGAGATGGCATCGCACAGCATTGAGCAGAGCAATTGTGCCGCAGACCCATTAAAACGAGCAATAGACTCGATAGCAAGACAACAATTAATTTGTAATTGTTCATCTGCTTCGATCTCGTTTTTTCGTTTTTTTCGGACTGTTTCTTGAAGAAATTCAAGGGTGCGCGGATGAGCCGGATCAAAATTACCCAACGCCAAGATCGTGGCGGCCTGAACTGTTTTATCCTTGTTTTCTAACTCGTGAATGAGTATTTTTTCGGCCTCCGCCCCCTTGATCTTTCCCAAACTCGTCATGGTTTCTTCTCGGACGCGCGGATTCGGATGCCGGTAACAACGCTTTAGAAACGTAACAGTCGGTTCCGAGAATGATCCAATATCTCCCAGCATCATCACCACGTTTCGTACGGCGTACCAGTTTCTAACCGGCTCTTTCCCGTACGCTAAAATATTGGGAACCACGGCTTCTCCCGCACAGGCAATGACACGACAAACGTTACGTCGCAGTAAAATATCCTCATCCGCGGAAAAAGGAAGAAGACGCTGATGGAAAGAAAGAGCGAGAGCCTGATTTTCTAAGACGACAAATAATTCTTTTCGATTTTGAATTTGCCGATCTTGCAGTTTTGAAAGAACGGCATCTCGTATGGATTCTATCCCCACTTGAGAAAGAAAATCGGGAGGTCCTAAAGCGAAGCCGGCCTCCTGCCATTTCTTTTCCAACTGATCGAGTAATTCTCCGAAATCTTGAAATTGATTTTGTTTTAGCAATACGGGCAGTATGGGAATGAGGGCATTCCCCTCGGTACGGCTCCAGCAGGCTTCCTCCCAATACCGTTCTTTACTTTGCAAATAATCGTTGGTCTTTCGGATGAGATAAACCCGCGCGAGTACCAGCTCTGGAATCTCCATGAGTGTGACGGTGTTTGTCTCAAGAAGGGATTCTAAAATGGCTTCCGGCGGAAGTACACCGACTGAATGATCTTCCATCTGCTCTAACGAGAGGTTCATCACGATCTTCTTGACGATCAGAACCAAGCAGTCTTGGGCAAGACGGTCCGACTCCGAATCAGATGCCGCAGTCTTCATGGTGTTGGCCGATTCCGACAAGAAAATCCAGAGTAACTTTATGCCAACCCCCTTGCTAATCTCTTCCACCATGTTAAGAGGCGGGTCCCATCCAGATGGCGTGACCTGACCACTTTCGATCAGGATCTCTTTGAGGATAGCCGCATCTGACAAGGGAATCAGCAACTCTAAAAAAGTGCGCTTCTTGAGTAATTGTTTTTGATCGTCAAGAAGATGCGAATAAAGTGGAATGGTTTCCAACTCTTTGGAGAATCGCGTGAGTGCCATTTGGGTCATCAAATGAAGCGACGACCGATCTTTGGGCAGTTCTTTCTCATAAACCAGTGAGGCATGAACCACCTGATTTTGTACCAGCGCTTCGGTGACGGAAAGTATCGCCTGATCCATATCGGCAACATTGATTGGTTTTCCAATGATATCAATAAATTTTTCCATCTCTTCGAACGTGATTCCTGGCTTTATTGAAAACCCTGCTAGATAGCGCCGGTTAAAAAAATCAACAAACTTGGGTGTAAAAATCTCTGCGATATCCGCCGAAAAAAGATGTTCCAATGGGGTTATCTTCGATAAGATCCCATAGACGAGTAGTTCCGTATGCCCCTCTTTTTTTTTGACGATGAACGACACCTCTTGGCCTTTTTGCACAAGATGTTCCCACCCTGCAAAGAGTTCTTTCTTAGCGACAACCGTCTTGGCATCAGCCGACTGAAAATGTCCCATCTTTAGGAGGGCTTGTACAAGAGAAATCGTAAACTTGCCCAGATGTCCGGCAACCATCTGGTCTTCTGGGGGAAATCGAAGCTTTATGTCAAACGATGGGTCCATATAATTCAACCTCAACTTATTTCAGTGGCCGCGCGAAGCGTTACGCCGTCCGCAGGAGTGCCGTGCACAGCACTGTTTTCCTTGATCCATTGCAAATATTCAGCGGATCCTTCTATGATCGGCAAGGCAATAATCTCCGGAACCGAATAAGAATGCATCTTTTTAACCGCGTTGGCAAGCGGCTCAAAAAGTGTTCTTTGCGTTTTCAACAAAATCAGCGTCTCTTGTTCGCGGGAGACGGCCCCTTTCCAGAAAAAGATGGAGTCAACCCCCAAAATAATATTCGCGCAGGCGGCCAGCCTCATTGTAACAAGGGCCTGGCCAATTTCCTCTGCCTCTTTTTTAGAGGCGGTCGTAATCAGAACAAGGATCGCGTCCACGATTTAATCGTAGGTCAATAGTGAGAAGACCGGGAGCCCGCAAAGTTTCTCCCGTCCCTTGAGGAAGGAAAGCTCAATAACGAATGCGACGCTCACGATGTCCCCCCCCAACTTTTTGACCAAATCAACGGTTGCAGAGATGGTTCCTCCTGTTGCAAGAAGATCATCTATAATTAAGATGCGCTCTCCGTTAGAGATTGCATCTTCGTGAATGGCCAGTTTGTCGGAACCGTATTCTAACTGATAGGAAGCCTCAATAGTTTTGTAAGGCAGCTTCCCGGGTTTCCGAACTGGGACAAACCCAACCCCCAATTGTTGGGCAACTGCGGTGCCAAAGATAAAGCCACGGGATTCAACGGCAACGACCTTTTCAATGTTTTGCCCTCTGAAAGGATCGGTCATCTGCGCAATCACTTCCAAAAATGCGTCCTTCTCTTTTAGGAGCGTTGTGATATCATAAAAAAGAATTCCCTTTTTTGGAAAATCAGGCACTTCTCGAATTTTTGATTTTAAATTCATTTTATATCTCTCCGAGCATCTGAGGCAGATCTCTTTTTCTGGGTTTTCGTTCCATGGATGTTTCAGAATCTTCGGATCTCCGATCTTTGAAGCCTTCTCTTTTATTCGCTCTGCGGTCTGGGGGACTTCTCGTATCTTTCGATCTTCGTTCTACGATATCATCGCCGCGAAGAATAGAGCGGAGCGATTTTAAGGCGGTGATCTCAATTTGCCGAATCCGTTCCCGTGAAAAATTTAAGGTTTTTCCGGCTTCCTCAAGTGTGCAGGGGTCTCCCCCGCCGAACCCAAATCGTAAATGAATGACCTGCCGCTGAACTTGCTCGAGGCGATTGATTCTGCGATTTAACTCTTCTTTTTGAATCATATTCTCGGCAATGATTCCCGGAGCAATTTGAGATTCATCAATAATAAAATCTCGCATGCTCAATCCGGACTCTTCATTCGTGGGAGAGGCTGTATCCAGAGAATAGGTCTTTTTCAGGAGGCGCTGTACTTCCGCTATGTCTTTTTCTGAAATTTTTGTTCGCTTTACGATTTCGTGTAAATCGGGATTTCTTCCCAACTCTTGAACCAAGTCGCTCATGCAAGAGAGATATTGATTAATACCCTCTACGACATGTACCGGATAGCGAATCACCTTGCCATGGTTAATAACGGCGCGCTGCATCGCCTGTTTAATCCACCAAGTGGCATAAGTCGAGAAGCGGAATCCCTTTTTATAATCAAATTTTCCGACTGCTTTAATCAGGCCGATATTGCCTTCCTCAATGAGGTCAGCTAAGGGAAGTCCTTTATTTAAATGGTGTTTCGCGATGCTGATGACCAGACGCAAATTCGCCTCGACCATGGATTGCCGGGCGGCGAGACTCCCCCGCTCAACCTCTTTGGCTAATTCTACTTCTTGCGCTGCCGTGAGCAGTTTGATATGAGCAATATCTTTGAGATAGGCGGAAATCGCGTCGACATCATGATAGAGGCTTTCCGACTCAGAGTGCTCCTCTTTTTCTTCGTCCGAATCGGAATCAGATGGAGGAGGGGTGTCTGTGCCAAGTTCCTCGTTCAAAGGATTCTGCAGATTTTCTTGATCTTCTCGATTGGCCCAGTTTGAGATCATTGCAAAAAGGCTTTCCTAGTTTGGAAACTAAAAAACGATTGCGAAATCCTTAAAGCGATCAGAAGCGTTTCCCCATGAGACCTCGAGATCAATGACTTTTGAAAGAGAGGGACCTCTATGGAGGTGTTCCAAGAAAAGATCAATGCGGCTTTTTTCGCCTTCCAGCTCAATCTCTACTCGGCCATCAGCAAGATTTTTAACAAATCCCTTGAGGCTAAGGAGAAAGGCATACCGTTGGGCAAAGTTTCGAAACCCCACGCCCTGGACCTGGCCTTTAATAAAGATGCGAGCTGAAACCTTATCTGCCATCTAGATCAACCTTACAGAAAAGAGTCGGGGCGAGAGGATTTGAACCTCCGACCCCACCGTCCCGAACGGTGTGCGCTACCAGTCTGCGCTACGCCCCGTGTAAATGGCCACAGGAGTCGGCCAACCTCCTGCGGGTCTATCTATTCCGCAACCGTCTTGTAAGATAACAGATTTGTTTATAAAAGTCAAAAGAGACTATTTGATCAGGCCCTTCAAGACTTCCATGTTAGCAGAAAATTTTTCGCGATCGTAATTTTCAGGTTGTTGAATATTGTCATAGAGCGCGCTGATCGTTTCAGACACTCTACGATCAGCGAGAGCGGGGTTGGCCCCCTTCATAAAAACAACCAGCGTGTTGATTCCCATTACCGCTTGCTTAACAGAATGGATATCACCGCCATTCAAATAAGGGATGTCGTTCATAATCTGATCTAATAATTTTTTATTCACGGCATTGTCCATAGGCGCGACAACAATCTTTGGGATAATGGAGGCCATTATTTCCGCAATGTTTGTTGCTTCTGCCGCGACCGTTTTTGTGGGTGTATTTATTTTGGAGATATAGCTGGAAAGTCGCATGACCGCGCTGTTTAGTGGATCCTGTTTCTCTGGTGCAACCACTGAAACAATATGTCGCAACATAATAAAACGTGCCGGGCTCCATTTGGGGAATCCCGCTTTCACAGGATGTGGCTGCTCTTGCCGCCAACCACTGTTATCAAGAGAATGGTGACAGGTGGCACAATCCATTTGCGAAAACTCGGGCCAGTTGGCGGATTGGGCTTGTCGCGCCAACTGTAACATCTCTTGACGGAAGGCAACGGCTTGGCCAACGGCCCAGGCATGGATCGCATCTGTCTTCTGCATATCCCGCTTTTCCCGCTTATAGATCAGTGGTTTCCAGTGCGGTGGGACCGCTTCACTGTAATTATCTAACTCAAAGATAAGACGGGGATGCCCTGCCGCAATCAGTTCATGATCTACGGTCTTTTCAGCATTTCCCAAATGACAGGCAAGGCAGGTCTCCGCCCGTTTTTTTAAATTTCGCAAATCGGTCATGCCCGCCCTCACGGACTGATCATGCGTCCACTCTTTCTCTATATGGTTGACGATCCACCCTCCGGCCGGCCCGTGGCAACCTTCACAGGAGATCCCCTCTCTTCTAAGATCGCTCTCTACGGCCTGTTGGGTGGGACCATTTGAAGTATGGCAAGCAAGACAGATCGGACTTTCGTTGGGTTTCGTTTTAAGATTGATGTTGCGGCCAATGCGGGCAGACCTTTCGTTGAATAACACATTGTAAGCCTTTGTATGTTGATCCTTTTGAAGCCAGGTAAAATATTCATTTTGATTGATATCGTAAACGTCGCGCGGCTTGACGCTGCCATGGCAATTGCTTGAAGCACACGATATTGCTCCAAGATACTGTCCTATTTTTAGAGATTCTGGGTGAATGGTGGACGGCGGTACGAATCCTTCTTTGGCATCAAGGGCGAGAAGTTCACTTGCTAAAACCAAAAAAGAAGTAATGAGCATTGCACTTAAAAAGATGAAAGACCGCGTTTTATTGAACATATCTTAATAACCTCCGATATTAGTTGACAGGCGGGCCCTCAGGCGTATCATTGACTTGATACACCTGACCATCCCGCATGTAAAGCTTTTGCATTTCCTTGAATGTCAATGGCCTGGCGCCCATTCGGTTAAAGATGCTGACCTGATGACCACTTTCATCCACTGCGCGGTCACGGTCTAGTCCCTTTGCAATGGACAGTGCGGGTCCGTGGGTATGCCGGGTTGCAATCAGGCGAGGGGCCGGTTTTGGACTAAAACCAAGATATCCGGGGGTTGCTTCTGGCGAGGTGAGTTGGAGTACACGCATCCCATTTTTGCCATCCGCAACATAGGCAAAGAGGCTCGCGTTTGTGGAAGCCACCTTCACGTCACGCACGTCGTTTAGCTTGCCTTCTGCGGTATAGATTTGGTCAATAAATGGATTCTCCGGGCGCTCGACATCAACAATGACTAACCCTCTTGCCCCCGCAGCCACATAGGCATAGGTTCGCGCAACATAGACGCTATGAGCGCTTGCAATCGGAACAGATGCGACCATCTTAGGAGCGGCCGGATTTGTTATATCAATGACCTGAAGGCCTTCGCCATCGGTGACGAAGGCATAACGAAATTGCACCATGATAGAAGTTGGGTTGATCAAGGAACCAACTTTTAAGACAATTTTTGGATTGAGCGGCTCATTCAGATCCACAATCGTCAGACCAAAGTCTCCAACGATATAAGCATAATGACCGGCAATGGTCAGATTCGTCGCCCCGCTAAGCGCACCCTCTGGATTAAAGGTTTGTGCCCGTTTTAAGAAATTATTTTTCGGGTCCCGATCTGAAAGGGTATCAACATTCACCACAATGAGCCCCTCATAACGGTCGGTCACAAACGCATAGTGATAAATAGGGTGCCATGCCTGTTCCTCGTTTTCTGGCAACATTTTGCGCGTCGGATCAATCGGCATATTGGTTGGCAGGGCCACCGAAGTTGCATACTGACTCCTGACGTATGTTTGCTGGCCAAGCGGCGAGACGGGCGCAGATACAATTCGTTCAGAAAAGTCTTTATTGTCGATACTCGCAATGTCGAAGACCTCTAATCCTTTCGGTCCGACTGCTGCGTAAAGATATTCTCCTCGTTTAACAAGGTTTTTTACTTCGCCCGATCCATGATGGTGATGCGCCTCCGTCAGCGCCATATTTTTCTGCTGGTGTTTAAGGTAGTCAGCAGGATACGCAAGCTTGTGAAGGAAACTACCCAAGACGGCTTGTGGTTCTTCCCACTCTGTGACCCCGATGGCTTCGAACCCTTTTTCTCCTTCAGCAACCCACGCGAAGCGTCCCATGAAGTTGACGAAGTTGGTTCCTAACGTCAAAAGTTGTGCCATCCATGCATTGTTGTCATTTTTTTTAGAGAGATGGCAATCGGTACAGGTCTTTGTTTCCGTCTTCCGAACGGTGTGCGGGACATGAGAATTAAAGGCCTGGCCGCTATATCCAGGGGCTGAGATCGTGGGTTGTTGAATATAGAAACGCTGGCGATTCGTATTGACCGAGCTTAACATCAAAGCGCTTGATGATCGTAACGGCGCTATTTTGTTCCCCTTTGTCGTCCCATTAATCCCTAACATGAATATATCACTTCGAACGACCTGTGGGTTGTACGAACTATATTGACGTGTTTCTCCTCCTTCAAAGTGAAGTTTTTCTGACTTCTCATTCGCTTGCTGCGGCAAGTGACAACCAAAACAAGAGGTGACCCAAGCGGAGTGACAGGCATAGCAAGTCATCTTATCATTTGAATGAGCAAGTGTATGTTCTTTTATTTCCCGCTCTCCCCATGTTTTGCCATCTTTGTGTAACGTTTTTGCTAGACGAGATTTTTCATTGTAGCGAGTGTTTCCCGGCGTAATCGTATCCATAACCTGAACAACCTCCCATTCTTTGTCTTGGTACAAAGCAGAGCGTTGGAACAGCTTCCCATCGCGCCAAGCAAAACGCTGGCGTCCGAAGGGAGTTGTTTCCAGTTGCAGGTTCGTACCGCCCTTCGGGGCCGCAGGTCCCGAGGTCGTGAGATTCACCTTTCTATTCACTGTTCCATGACAATCTTCACAGCCGATCTCGATGGCATCGCCGTATTCCCCGTGCAGTTTCCCATCGCCATGATTGTCAATGGAGAAATGACAGTCAACGCAATGCATTCCTCTTTCTAAATGAATATCTTTCAGATGAACCGCCTTCTGAAAACGCTCTGGATCAGTAAAATCAACGCGCTTTCCGTCTTTGTCAAGCAAGTTCCCTTGTCGGTCTCGTTTGAAGACCGCATTAAAAACCCATCCATGACCGTGATAATCTGCAAACTGGGTTTGTTGCAGATTAGTGTTTAGTTTACTGACGTCGGCGAGAAAGTCCTTATCTGTCCATAAGCCGCGTACGGCAGCGCCTTCGGGGTTATGGTTGAGACTTTCTCGCCGTTCCTTGTCCGTTGGATATTTCTGCTCTTTTGGCCATAAATAAGCCCCATCTGACTCATAGTCCCACATGTTGTAACCGAAATAGGGATTCACAAATGCGTTGGGCTGGTGCATATGACAAACCATGCACTGGCTGGAGGGGATCGAACGGGTCAGCCGATGACGAATCGGATGCCCAGACTCAGATTTTACGATTGTTTTATCGTCTGTTTGGCTTTTCCCCAGATGGCCAAACTGTGCGTAAGGCCCGGAATGTGCTTCGTCTCGATCGTTGGCATAGACAACATGGCAGGCGGTGCAACCACTGGAGCGATAGTCTCCTGGGTGGTCGTTCGTTCCAAGAAATGAGAGGTGCGGATCGTTGAGCCGAGTCTTGTGAAGGTTGAGCAACGGGATACTGACACGGAGGCCCGTTCCAAGTCCGCGATTGCTCAGGCGGATATCGGGTTTGCCAGGCTCGTCACCAGAATTTGGGTTGCCGATTTCAGGGAACGCGGAAGGTTGCAGCAAGCCGCCATCTTCAAAGGCCCTGAAATTATCCCCCGGCTGAATAATCTCCCAACGCGGCAAAGGAAGCAAGAAAGGGAGTGCCCCTTTTTTCTTTTCCTCTTCAGTCGGAGGGATGATGGGTTTGATCATCTGTGGCTCCCCATCTGGCCCATAGCTTTCGCCGAAGATGGAATGCTTTGTTGAAACAATTCCGTTGGCGTAGGATGCTGCACCCCAAAAGATGGAAGAGGTTGTCATGGTACTTTTCTTAACGGCATTGACTTGTTCTTGGTGGCATGGCCCACACGTCTGTTGGGCCACACGCAGATCGCCTGGGTTGATAAACCGGATAAACGCGTTGGATTCCTGATTCAGAAGGGCATAGGTTCGTTCCGGGTTGGCTGCACTGTATTTTCCATTTAGGCCTTGCCATCTCTCAGGATAGCGCGGCAGGATATGGGCATCTTTCGCCAATTTTGCCTTGCTGTTACCACCATGGCAGTCAACACAGGCTAGTTTTACTGCAGGAGAGACATGCATTGGCTCAATTCCCTCATGACAAATCAGACAACCGTCACTCTTTTCGTTCGCTTCGGAGAGGGATTGTTTTGTGAGTTTCGACTGACCGGGAGAAGCGGGGGCTTCTACAGAGGCCTGTTCTCCTAAGGCAAGCGTCCAAAATAACAAGAACAATAACGAAGCCCCCGGAATAAACAGATATGAGAAAGCGCGGATGCCGGAAAATTTAGAGGCGTAGGCTCTTAAAGGATGAATGTGAAACATGTCTGGATCTCCCGTTAAAATGTCAAAATAAGATTGGTAAACCCTAAGTGTAATGGGCTGCCAGATTCATAAATTTTTGTAAACCCATCTCCAGGCCAAAAAAATGCCGCACCTGCCAGCAAAATGATATTATTATTTAGAAACGGCCGGTAACGCACGCCTGCGCTGACATCCCATCCAATTTCTTCTTTAATTCCAGGCTGAAACAGCAGTAATTCTAAGGTTTGTGTTTTATCAAACCGCAAATAGTTCGCATTGAATATCCCTTTTGATTTTGGGGTTATTTCAACATCCAGTCCAACATTGATGATGTGGATTCCAGGATTGACAAAATTTCCTTGGCTTCTTTCTTTGCTGCGTAAGTTTGGGATCAGACTGCCCCGATTAACAAGTGGGACGGCGCTGCCAGCAAGAGGAATGCCCAGGCGATTCCAAAAACTAAAAGGACCACCGACAAATCCGGGATTGTCAAAAATCGCGTCAAAGCCGCGTGCCTTGCGATTTCTTGGATGATCGTCTCCTGAGGCATAAAAATAAGACACCTTGGGACGGAGCCAATCCTTATCGATCGATAATTCCAACGCACCCATATAGGCAGAAATATCAACTTCACGACCGGCAATGTCATTGAAAGTGTCGTCTCCTTCGACGGCATAGAGTGCATGCTCAATGTTAAGCCTGCCGATATGGCCGGAACCTACCCAACCAAAATAGGTTGCATCTACTTTATGAGGTTGATCAAATGCGCCAATTTGGAACGAGGAGCCGTTAATATCGGTCCCCAGTCGTCTATCGTCCCACAGCTGGTGAAGGCTAATTTGGGTAGTAAATCCCTTCACGATAAAATCTTGCCGATAAAAATTGGCCACGATAAAGCGCAACCCTCGTGAATCAAACGTATTCAGACCGCTGTTGGTATCTTTCTCACGCTGGTCGAAAAAGGCAATGTTATACTGGTTTCGATTGGCTTGATGGTTTCCAAATAGGCGGATGCCCAGATTGGTATCGTTATAGATGAATCCCCGAAAATCGGTATTCAATGGCTGGAATCCACCCCTTATTGACACAAAATCATAACGGGGGCTCAAATCAGCCAGTTTGACCTCTAAAAATAACTCCTGTAGAGCAAAGTAGTCATCTTTTCGATCGATTCTTCTTCGTACATCAATATTAACAATGCCCTTCTCCTCTACATACAGCTTATTAATATTGTCTATAAAGGTTGCCTTTATCCGCCAGTCGAACGGCTTGAAGGCGGTATCTCCCTTAAACAGATCCACTGATAAAATAAAGTTTTGATTAATGAAACTCTGGCGGTCGTTTCCGAAAACACCTACGCTTCCTGATCGCTCAGCACTCACACCACTGGGTGTCGGCAGGGTTCGGAGTTCAAAGGTGTAATCGAATGTCCCGGTCAGACTCAGGAAGATATCCTGCCCGTATATGGGAAGATCCCCTTTCAAAATATTTTGGTTGTACGGATCCCATAGACTTCCCTTGACATTTATTTCATAGGGCGGGGGAGTAATACGCCAACGGTCGGTCAGCGGACTAAAATCGGCATCTTGCGGCGCTTCAATCGGAGAAGCCGGCTCTGATGTCACTGACGATGGCCGCCGAG
This sequence comes from Nitrospirota bacterium, assembly GCA_038067655.1. Classification (GTDB taxonomy): domain Bacteria; phylum Nitrospirota; class Nitrospiria; order SBBL01; family SBBA01; genus JACPZM01. The sequence goes on along the minus strand of JBBTNS010000053.1, from coordinate 7,095 downwards.
GCAGTGGCTTTAAAGGCTGATCCTCGCGACCCCAAGCGCTCTCTACATCAGAAAATCCAGAGAGAAAAGCAACAAACACGAAAATTAAAAAATGTAGGGGATAATCTCTCATTTTTTCATCATGCCTCTGGATTTCGCGGGAACTTAAAAAATGGCAAACGAATGTCCCGCAAAAAGAGTTGATCTGCGCGAATGGAATCTGCAGGGGCAAAGCCGGCTGCCCCACCGGCAGTGACATAATCATCCTGCTCTACGCCATCACCACTGACACCGAGTCCGCCAGATAATACGCCATTTTTATATAAAGGAGTGCTTCCTGGGAAAAAGACAATGCCATTTTGGTTTAAGTTTGGGGACTGACTTCCCTGAGAGCAGGCCGTTTTGCTGTCCCGAAGAAAAAGACCCATAAATGGGCCAAAGCCGCTCCCATCAATCCCCGGAGGGTAAAGTGGTTGGCCTCCAAAGCTAATCGTCCGGTTTGTCACCGCGGTCTTTATAGGGACCTCTAGCAGATCCAATGCGACATCGGGGTCGGAACCGCTAAAGTAAACAACGTTACGCGATTTTGCGACGGCAACATCGATACTAAAGACCGTGCTGTCTGTCATTCGGAACAAGGCTAAGATCGTGCCATCTAAGTCGCTTACGGAAATAACCATACGGGTACGAAGCCCAATCGGCAGTCGTATGGCTGCCCGTGTCCGGTTTGCGGTTTCAATGGATTGTTCCACAATGATCTTCACCTCGTCTTTGGTTAGGCTTGATCCAGCATTTGGACCAACCAGATAGCCGTCTGGCGCCGCGAGTCCTGCGATCGGCCCCACGATAAAACTTCCCGCAACACTGCCGATTGTTGTCCCAACCGGCTGTGTTGTCTGTTTAACAAATGGAAGGCTGATCCCCTCAACAAATACAACAGCGGGAGCGGCAATGGACGGTGGAAACCCAGCTGTTCCAGACAATGCGGCAAACTCCGAATGTTCTCTTGGCACCCCAGCCACTCCGATCCCTCCGACGACGGTACAACCCCTAAAAATCGGTATCCCTCCTGGATTGACGGCGTTGGGGTCACTGTCTTTCAAATCAAGTTTTCCCGTCGTGATCCCTAAACCGCAACCACTTCTATCGGTACTGTTGCAATCGCCGCCACTGACAGATTTAGACGGAGGAATCGCTTTTCCTTCATTAAATGTGACGTTTAGTTCGCACCCTCGGTTGGTGTTTTCAATGCCATAGAGGGCTGCATTTGCCGTTAACGGAACTCCTGCAGGGAAATGAATTCCACTAATTGAACGAACGGTGCGCGATGAGAGTGGGGCCTGGTTGTTGCTAAAAAAAGCCCCGGTTCGGGCCAGTGAAACGGCAAGATTATCATTAGACGAGTCGGCGCCTGGTTTACGAAAAATAGCGAGAATGTTGCCGCTTCGATCGACAACGGCAACGGTCATTGTTGCTGAATCAAGTGAAGCCGCTGCTTTTAAGACGATATCGCTCACTTCAGAGGGAGAAAGTTGTGCACCCATTCCATTGCAAAGTTGCGGTGATGGATTCGGTCCCGTATCCGTTACGCATCCTTGCCCCCACACAACAAGTAAAGAAACCAGCAGCAGTCGAAAACGTGTCGCTATCATAAATTTCCCCTTCCCGCACCATCAGTGTCCCGCATGATCTCATGATTTTTCAAAAACGATGCTTGCTTCCCTCCACGTAATAGGTCTGGAATTGTAAACGGATGCTTCTCGATTTTGCTCTTAGACGGTTTGTGATAGACGTGACATGTGATGCAGTCGGCTTGCTCTCGGTTTCCCTGATGGCAATCCTGGCAGACCTGAATTTTTGGAAGCAAGACGTCGGTCGTGACCTTGCTCTTTCCAACATCTTGGTGACAGGCCTCGCATTTTAACTGGAGATGCGTTTGGTGCTGAAAACGCGCGTGGGTCAGCCATACCGTAGGAATATCTGTCTTTTGGATCCTCGGCAAGGAAGCGTTTTTTTTATCGATCATATGGCATTTATTGCAGGTCACATTGTACAAAAGGTGTTCGACCTTCAGAATCTCTTTGGCGACACGGGAAGCCAAGGGCAGACTGTTTGATTCCATTCTGCTTCCTGGAAGCCGTCTCCTCCGTTCCGATTCGTATGGCTTATCGGCATACGCTTCCGTCATAGACAGCCTGAGGTAGTTGGTGACCTCTTCTGGAGAGGCGTGCGGAATCAGGCGGTCTGGATTTTTTGGATCAAACCTTAAATCATGGCATGTTTTACAATTTTTTTCATAGGTGACTGGGACCATATTGGTCCCGTCGACAGATGCCTCGTGGCAATTTTTGCATTCGAGCTTTGCAGGGCCATTAGGCCCTCTAATATTCGGTTTTAAGTGTAGCGCATGATTCAGCTTGATTCTAGCAGTATCCGAAAGATGATCTCTGTCATCGAGAGAAACACGCTTTGTAACATTGCCTTCTTTCAGCAAAACCTTAAATTCAGGATGGCCCTGATTGAAACTTTGAATGTTCTCATCAAAACCAGGGGGAGTCCCCTTTTTGGCCTTCAACAGATTCGCATGGCATTTAACACAAAACCCATCGGGGATAGAAACCACTGAAATATTCGGTTGATGTTGGCCGTGGCAGGTGGTACAGGAAGAAGATGCGATCACTTCGGCATGGTCGCCCAGGGTGTGACATTTAATACATGCTTTATCGAAAGAGCCGGCATCATTTTTATAGAAAGCGCCAACCCCATCTTTATGGAAAGAGAGCAATCCATTGATATGGCAGGCCTCGCATTTCTCTGTAAAAAGCTGGTGTCCCTTTGGGAGTGGATCTGGCATCAGGGGAGCGGGCTTATTTACGACAACACTACCAATGGTGACGACGAAAATAACCAAGATGAGTCCCAAGACTGTTTTACTCATCCATCGGCCAGAGAGGCCAAAATGACGTGTATAGTCAATCTTTTTAAAATCTGACTTCCCACCGCTTTTATTGAAGATAGATGGCATTCTAAATATGCTCTAAGTGCCTTTAATAATAGAGGACGGTGAGTAAGTGACCAATGATCGCCACCACCATCGCGACAGAAAAGGGAACATGAAGATAAAGCCAGGAAGAAATCATATTTTTAATCTTTATCCATGCGCAAAAGCGTCCATGTTTCTCCCTTAACTCAGTCATGAGGGATATAAGTTTCTCGTACTCTATCGGCTGACTTTTTTTAATCTCGTTGAGACGCTCTGCAAAGTACTGGTCTATCTTCTGATTGGTTTTATCTTTCATCTTTCGTGTGGCGGCCAAGACATCTTTGCAGACCGACTGGAAAGTATCAGACTTCCCCACAGAGAGAAGAAATAACTTTTCCTGAAGTTGATTAATCTCATCAGAGAGCTGTTGTGGCGTAATATTTCCTTTTTTTGCGTGCATCTGTTCAGGGAATTGGTCGTATAAAATAGTCCCCACAATCCCGCTAATGACAACAGTCGATAAGAAGATCGTTGCAATCACACCGCTTAATTCGTTAAATCGAAAACCAGCGTGGAGAAAAATCAAAAGCATCGCCAAAATTCCCAAATAAATATGGGCGTTTACCCAGATCTCTGTTCTCCCAAGCGTACACCGATACCATCGTTTTCTGACCGCTTGAAAGAGCAGAAAACAGATGATAATCGATCCGGCAATTCCGTAAGCGAGACCCACGGTTGTCCCACCCCGAGGGACCTGTTGGCGATACACATAATAAGGAATAATGGATAAGACAATCAGAAAAATACCGATCTTTTGCCATAGCCGATTGTTGGGAGTGGAAAGCAACATGAACTAATCCCGCCTCGCAATCGCAGAAAGCTTTTCCATGTATTCAGCAGGTTTTAGGCGAAGAAGCGCCCCTGTGGGGCAACCACGAACGCAGGCTGGCCCACCATCAACTCCCCGGCAAAGATCACACTTAACGGCTAAGGACTTCTCCTCTTTTTTCGGGGCCGCAGGTCTTATACTGGTTGGAAGAATATCCGTTATCCAACGTGTGAGTGAAAATTTTTCTTCTTCATGCGTCATAAAGATGTTGTTATAGGGGCAGTTAGAGGCGCAATTCCCGCATCCAATACAAACGTCGGGTTTAATGTAAACTTCTCCATTCGGGGCGCGGACAATTGCATCTCCCGGGGGACAGTTGGTCATACAGAGCGGATTTTCACAGTGGCGGCAGGAATTAGGAACCAAGATATTCAAAAAAGAAATTCCGACCCGTTTGATACGCGTTTGTCCATCTTGATGAACCGACTGACAGGCTTTCACACAGTTATCACAATCAACGCAAAGCCCTTCGTTAATAATCAGAACGTTATCTCCGACGACGACCTCTTCTTTCACCATAAAATCTTTTAGCACCGAGGTCTCGGGGGCAAATTGGGACTTTATATTCTCAAGTTCTCTTTCGTTGACTTCTTTTAAAAGAGAGTCTTTTAATTCAGAGGACAATTCGACACAGGCAAGAAAGTCTTTTTTCGAGACCTCAATGACCTCTACCTTGCCAACGGCAAAAACAGATGCAGCCCGTGGTTTGTCGCTTAAGAGGGCCATCTCCCCAAAATATTTTCCTGCATGGAGATACGCAAGCGCGACATCCTTGTCATCTTTACGACGGCTGACCTTCACAATGCCAGAACGAAGGAAATAGAATGTTTCTCCCGCGGTCCCCTCTTGAATAATGGATTGACCTTTTTTCACCTCTTTGAATTTGGCATTCTGGGTGAGCTGTCTTAATGCATCGGGGGTTAGCTTATTTGAAAAATAATGTTGGAAGGCACGCGTAATAAATGTTCCATCAATCGTTTTCTTAAGAGCAGGGCTTTGATTAATACAATTTAGCATCGCGTTTCGGCCGATCTCCCAAAGAGTGACATCGGTGGCGGCTTTAACCGTTGCGGAACGTCTGCGCCCTGAAATAAGGCTCATCTCTCCCAAAAACTGTCCCGCTCTAATTGTTGCGACGACACGCTCCTTGCCAGTATCCTCTTTTAGAGAACACTCAAGGCTCCCTGAAAGTACGATATAAAGGGTTTCACTAAAGTCGTTCTGGCGAAAAATAATCTCTCCAGCCCCCTTTTTGTGAAACGTTGATAAGAGAAGCATTTCACGTATTTGTTCTTCGGTCACGCCTGCCAAAAGCGGCGCTTTCGCCATCAGTTCTTTAATTTTGTCAGAAACCGATCCTTTTGTAATCTTGTGTTTGTCACGCAGGACTTGTTCATCAGCCGGCTCGAATTCTCTACCACAGAGATGTTCGACCACCTCATAGCCCTGATTCATCGCATGTTTAATCAACTCTCGCCCATTTGCCGCGCCAATGAGGAAAAGGCCGGGGACGTTTGTTTCATAAGACTTTGTCAACACCTGCGGAAAAGTAATGCCGCATTTTTCGAGAAAGGGTTTAGGCGAAATGGTGCCAACCTTCACAATGATGACCTGGGCAGGAATTGTGATATCGTCGGATTGGGCGAGATCAAGCGTTATGGTGTCCGAATCAATTTTCACAGTAGAGGCACCAAAATAGATGGTGAGTTCCTTTCTTTTCGCTCGCTCAAGCACCTTTTGTCTGTTGGCATCTTTTACGTTCGGTGCAAGTTCCGGCGTTTTCACCACGAGACTAACCCGGTTTTGATCGGCAAGGGCAAGCACAATCTCAATACCGGCATCGCCCCCACCCACAATCACGATGTCTTGATTAACATAGTCGGCGGGATCATCAAGGCGAGGAAGTACGTGAGGCAAATCATCACCGGGGACGCCCAATTTTCGCGGGAATCCTTGACTCCCTGTTGCAATAACAACATTTTTAGCATAGAACGTTTTCTCTGCGGATGTGACATGAAAGATGCCTTCTATTTTGCAAATCCCTGTGACGGCGTTGTTATACTCGATGGCAAGATTGGAGCCTGTCTTCTCCCATTCGGCTAATAAGGTCTCTCGCTTTGTAGGCGTGAGATACATATCGCCTCGAAGCGGAATGGGTGTGGGTTCCGCCATCACAAATTTCCCCTTCTGGTAGCAGAAGATTGTGTCGGAGATGTGGTCGGCCTTCTCTAGGATGATACAATTGAGTTTATTCTTGCGGGCGGCAAACCCCGCACTTAAACCGCCTGGGCCTGCGCCAACAATCAAAAGGTCATAAGGAGATTCGGGAGACATGGTCAGGTGGAGGCTACTCCTCTATTTTTAATTCTTTAAAACCCATAACACCCTACCAAAATAAGGCGAATGAGTCAATAAATATAACCCGATGGCTATACGCTGATGCATTTATATAGTGGGGTTTATACAAAGGCAGCCAATGGCATCTCAGACCATTCTTCCTTACTTTGATTCGAGATGCCAGACCCCATTCCAGTCCTCTCCGGGCGGGTTTTCAAGCAGCTTTTTACAACGTTCTACGTAAAGATGAGAGACGGCGTCGTTTGGATTGAGACGAAGCGCTTCGCTAAATGCCTTGATCGCATTATCCCACTTCCCATCACGGTAGCACTCCTGTCCATATTTGAAATGGCCCAACACATCGGCAAGGTTGGGAAAAGAGGCCGGTGTGTGGTACTCTAGGATTTCGTAGATGCTAACCGGCTTTGTTTTCCCTTTCACAATCGTTCGATCGATTTCACGGCAACGATATGTTCCACGGAGCTTCTCAAAGGTATATTCGCTGATGATAATTTTAGCCCCATACTGTTTACAGGCCCCCTCCAGTCGGGACGCGAGGTTGACGCCGTCGCCGATAACGGTATAGTCCATCCGCTTGGGCGAACCGATATTACCGGAGACAATATGGTCGGTGTTAATCCCTACGCCAATTTTAACCGGTTTTTTGTTCTGAGCCTGCCGCTCCGTGTTAAAGGCTTCCAGCGCCTTCAACATGGAGATCGCTGCACGCACGGCGCGATCCTCATCATCGTCGTGAGGTATGGGTGTGCCAAAGACGGCCATAATCGCGTCCCCAATGAACTTATCCAGCATTCCACCCTCGTGCTGAATGCAGTCCACCATCAACGTGAAGGCTCTTTGAAAATTTGTGTGGGTAAAAACTTATCGGCTCTTTGCGTAGCGTGTG
>JBBTNS010000052.1:0-4384 GCA_038067655.1 Nitrospirota bacterium | reverse complement strand
CAACCTCCATTGTTGCAGGGCCAATTAACTGATGATGCTTAAAGCCAATTTCATAGTCAGTCGTGTTATTGTATTGAACCCCCACCTGAACGTCATTAATAAAACTGCGGCTTTTCTGATGAGAAATCTTCAGTGGAATAGAGCCTTTTACGCGAGAGGTACGATAAAGCAGATAGCTCCCCCCAAATGAGGCGCCCTGACTTTCCCCACGATAGATGATATCACCCGAAAATCCTGAAACAGTCTGTTTGTAGTTGGATTGATAAAAACTCGCATTGAACAATAAGTATCCCCATGGAATGGTGTAAGTCAGGGATTTTCCGCCGGAGCCAAATGGGTTCGCAAAGTTTGCGTCATGATTAATCGAAAAGGACAGGGCATCATAGGCATAGAACGGGGAGTCCAATGTTAATGTTCCGCCCAACTGATATTTTCCAGTACTTCCTAATCCAGAGTCATCCAGTGTAATGAGTCCGTTCCAATGTTTTTCATCTGGGTGATGGATGACAATTTCTGTCTGTCCCAGTGCTTCTCCCGGCACCAAATCAAGCGTCGTTTTTTGCTGACTTTTTAAACGTCGAATATTTTCCAATCCCTGATCCAAATCGCGCTGATTAAGTGTTTTATTTTTCCGTCTGGGAAGAACTGCCTTATGGGTTCCAATTTTCTTCCCTGCATCCGTTATTCCGCTAATTGTTCCGGTAATCACTTGAAGCTGCAATTGACCCGTCGTTAGATTTTGTTCGGGAATAACAACGCGGCTGGTGACGAATCCTTCCTCCATCAGAATTTGCAAAAACGAACTTTGCAGCATTTGTAATCCGATTGCCCCGACACATTGACCGATGGTCTGACGTTCTATCCAAACCAATAGGTCCCCTTTCAAAAGGGCAGCGGATCCCTCCCATACCATTTCCCGAATCACAAAACAGGGGGTCTCTTCTGGAAAACGAAAGTTTTCAGCTGTATTTAGTTTTTCTATTTTTTCTGAAAGAGATTCCCTTGGCGTAAAGATATCAGGAGTCGGTGTTATTTGTTCTTCGCGCTGTTCTTTCTGCCGTCTTTCCTCCTGGTATTGTTTTTCTTTACTAAACTCAATATCTGCATCAGGAAAAACTTGTGCAAAAAGGAACGATGTAGAAAAGAGACTGATGATAACAAAAAGAATGAGCATCCGCATCGTTTGGAGTATACCTTATTCCCCGTAAAGAACTTGCAAATATTTTTTTGTTGACATTTTGAATTTTGTCTAATAAAATGTCGTCCACTTGTATCGTCGGCGTTATTTGTGTTTAAGTGTTTGGGGAGGGTTTATTTATGGAAGATAATAAAGAGTGTTGCGACGTGGAAGCGTCTGGCAAGAGTGCGGCTCGCAAGGTTCTCTTGGGGAAATTGATTTTTCTGGTGAGTGCCATTGTCTGTAGCTGGATTATCTGGTTCGTCTATACGCCACCGCCTGGGTCGGGTGCTGCTGGTGGACACTAAGATTCATTTTTTTGTATAATCCAAAGATATTGGGTAAAGGGGGAAGAGATGGGAGAGATAAAAGAAGAACAGAAGGCTTGCGATTTAGAGCAGCCGCAGGTTTCCGCTGTTAAGATGGCTTTGACGTTTGTATTTTTTTTGGCGCTTGCGCTTGGGTATTACCTGGGTATAGATTATGCTTTAATGGTGTTTGCCCAAAATCTTCCGTTCCCATATAAAGGGTAATTGTGTTTGTTGGGTGTGTATAAAATAGTTTAAGGAGGGAGTCACATGCGTTTCTTTCATTGGTTGGCCAATCCAAAGCGGGTGAGGGTGGGGGCAATTTCTGCCCTTGTTTTGATTACTTTTGCGTTGTTGCTTCCTTTTGTTCCTCTTTCAGCTGTCGCACAGGATGCCGCAGTCGTTTCGGCTGAAGAGCCGAAGGTTGAGAAGGCAAAGGATGTGCATTGGAAGACAGAAGGCATTGTTTCAGGGCCTCCTGCCCCAAAGTTAAAATACCCTGATAATTACGGAACGTATGGGGGTTTTCAGAGTCGGACAATTCTTTGGATGGCCAATCAGCAGCATCTGTATTTTGGGTCGTTCGTTTTGGCCGTTCCGATGTTTGTGTTTGTTGTTGAGCTGGTTGGAATGATGCAGAAGGATAAGCGGATGGGCAAGAAGTATGACGATCTTGCACACGAGTTTATGAAGATCAGCCTAACGGCTTATTCGATTACGGCAATCTTGGGCGGATTGCTCATTTTTACGTTCCTTGCGCTTTATCCTGGGTTCTTTATGTATCTGGCTAGTATCTTTAGGCCGGTCATGCATGTTTATGCTCTTTTGTTTATTCTAGAGAGCGGTGTTCTTTACGTCTATTATTATGGGTGGGACAAGATGTCCGATGGCGGCTTTTTGAAGTGGTGTCATCTTTCGCTCTCGTTTCTTCTGAACACCGTTGGGTTGGTGCTGATGTTTTATGCAAACACGTGGCTTGCCTTTATGCAGGCGCCATCGGGTGTGGACGAGCAGGGGCGTTTCTTGGGAAATATTATGAATGCGATTCATACCCCGTTACTCCTCCCAATTGTAATCCATCGAATATTGGGTAATGCGGCCTTTGGCGGCGGTGTGGTTGCGGCCTATGCGGCGTATCGGCTCTTGGCTGCAAAGTCTCCAGAAGAGAAGGCGCATTATGATTGGATGAGTTATACAGCCATGTTCATGGGTGTGTTGAATTTAATTCCGCTTCCTTTTGCAGGCTATTGGTTGATGAGGGAAGTCTATGCTTATCGTCAGCAGATGGGAATCACGTTGATGGGTGGGTTATTGGCTTGGGTTTTTATCATGCAGGCCACGATGATTGCGACTCTTTTTGTGACGCTCAATTACTATCTTTGGACGGCGATGGGGCGTATGCCGGGGTCAGAGCGATATACAAAGTTCTTTAAGTATATGTTGTTGGTGTTGATTGTCGCGACGCTGACTTGGTTGACCCCTCATACGTTGGTGATGACCCCGGCAGAGCTTAAGGCGATGGGTGGCGCGCAACATCCGGTCATTGGAAATTACGGCGTAATGTCGGCGAAGAATACGGCCATTAATATTATTATCACGACAACGGTTCTTTGTTTTTGTATTTATCAGAGAGCCAATCTGGTGCCGACAGTAAAGTGGGCATGGGCTGGTAATTTGGCGATGGGTGCGATTTTTATTGGTGCCGCAGTCAATATTATCTTCTTGGGTATTTATGGGTATTACATTCCTGCGAATGTCCGAATCGGTTTGTCTGTTCCTCAGGTTTGTACAACGCTCACCACATTGTTTATTGGGGTTACAATCAATTCAATGATGTTAAAAAACGCCAGGTCGTTAGGGGAAATTCGGTGGGGACAGATGTCCACACGCGGAGCATACGCCCTTTTCCTTTTGGCTGTGGCCTTTACATGGACGATGGCGGTGATGGGTTATATTCGCTCCTCGGTCCGGTTGCATTGGCATATCAATGAGATTATGCGCGATGCGTCACCGTGGGCATTCACAAATCCAATTGGTTATGCGGGGAATATCAATTCAACAAACGTCCTAATCTTCTGGACGATGCTTCTTTTTGTCTTCTGGTTGAGCACTTTAACTGATAAAAAGGTGCCAGCCAAGGTTAAGGATTCTGCGGAAGAGGGAGTCGAGGGCGCTGTGCCCGTTGGAAGTCATTAATAAAATTGTAATATACACAGACTAGAATTTGCCTTGTTAGTGATAATGTGGCCTTTTTTTCTGTGTGTAAAATTATAGAAAATAAAAGAGGGTAGAGGCTTTATGGAGAAAAAGAAGAAAGGTATTATTTCAAAGGTCGCGATTTGGTATCTCTTGATTCTTTCTGTTTTTGCAGGCTATACAAACTGGCTGCCTCAGATTCGCGGCGATGCGCCAGAGGCTGCTGTCGCGGTGGATGTCTCTTCTGTGACGCCAGAGCAGCTCAAACAAATGGGCCAGCAGATTATCTTTGGGACAGACGATCCGGAAGGGGATTTGAGTGCTGGAAAAAACCCAGCTGGAAAGGGGCAATGTCCGCTTTGTCATCAATTTTTCATGGGGCAGAAGGCAGATCGGTGTCCTAATTTAATCGCGCTTCCGACAAGCGATCCAACGACTGATCCACAGAAGTTGTTACAAATTACAGAGGAAGAGCGGTCACATAAGCGTCCTCTGACCGACCGATATAAGAAATTTCAGAATGATCTTGCAGGGGGAGAGGAAAATACCAAGATTAAGCCTCATGCGAAACCGGGTGGGGAGTATCTGATTGAGTCAGAGTATTGTCCCAATTGTTTTGTGGTTGCGGGGTTTGCTCTAAAAGGGACAAATGATATGATCAGCCCGATGCCGATTATCAATAAGGCCCCGATTGAATTGACCG
>JBBTNS010000051.1:0-9328 GCA_038067655.1 Nitrospirota bacterium | reverse complement strand
GAGTCAATCCTACATCCACTTCATCTCAATCGCCCCCTTACGTCCGGATTAGGGGAGTGTATTAAAATAGATAGACATCTGCTTCTAATTATTATTATAAATCAAAATACTGTAAGGGGGCGCTTTCCCTGCCACGCCATTGTACACAGTATCAATTCCCACAATCACTGTTTCACTTGCTTCCGAAACCTGATCGGCTATCGCAGTTAAGAACAGCGAAGCGGTCAGCCTTCCCGCCGGGACAACAATGCGGTCGGCCAATGTATAGTCTGCCCCGGCAGTTGCAGACCCGGATTGATTCAGATTGACTATGACATCCAACGTGGAGCGGACATTCAATGTTGCTGTTAGTTTTGTCTTGTTGGAAAGGCCGCTTTCACTAATGGCCGAATTTTCAAGCGATAATATGACGATGGGCGGAGGGACATCAATAATTTTGACTGTTTGCATTGCCGAAGGGGCTTTCATTGCGTTTTTTGTCCTGTTAATTTCAATCTCCACTGTTTCATTCCCCTCAATGAGCGTGTCAAACAGAGAAGAAAACATCACGGATGCAGAAAAATCTCCTGCCGGAATAACGATTTGATTGGCTAACGTATAGTCTGCCCTTTCAGTCGCCGTCCCCGATTTCATGAGATTCACCACGACATCAAGCCCCGATATTGTGTTTAGCCTTGCGGTCACCCTCGTGCTATTTTCAGGCACCGTCTCCAGTGTGGTTATGTTTTCGACCGACAACGACACCGTTGGAACGGGATCGTCATCTAGAATCGTTACAGTCTGTTGCTGCGAACCACTGTGACTCCCATAGGTGATCGTGTCTATCTCGACTGTCACGATTTCTCCCATCTCATGGAGTGTATCGTCCATCGTCGTTAGCGGAACGGAAGCACTCATACTGCCGGGTTGAACAATAATCGAGTCCGCTAAGCGATAATCGTATCGCTGATTGGCAGGGCCTCCTTTTTTTAGGTTAATCACAACATAACGATCCGATAGCTCACTTAATGTTGCGGTAACAGACAGACTATTTTTAGGAGGACCCTCGCTGATGTTCGTTGCGCCCACCGACAATGTCACTTTCGGGTTTGGGGGGGCTTGAAGCACTTTTGGAGTACACCCTGAAAATCCAAAAAAGAAAGAAACTAAAAGAACCGCATATAAACGGGTGTCATTCCCGCGAAGGCGGGAATCCAGCATTTTATTTCTAGATTCCGGCTTAAACATTGCCAGAATGACGGTATATTTGTGTAAAAATAGAATTTTATTCACCATATTGATCTCCATAATTAAAAGTGCATCGTAATTTATTCTACAAAAGTAATAATCGAATGATAGCCCGACGTTCCATCTGGGAAAGGCCGGGCGATAAAATCGGTCTGTTTTCGGCCAATAATATCTTCCGCGCGGGTCATGACCTCATAATTGCCAGGGCGTGGATTCTTCCAAGTATATTCCCAAAACGTCCAAGTATACGGCGCGGGAGCGGGCTTTAACACGGTGGGCAGCCATCTTTTTCCCCCATCCATTGAGATTTCTACGCTACGAATTTTATTATACCCGGCAAACGCAATCCCCCGGAAAGTATATCCCGCTTTAATCGTATTATACTGTCCCGGCACGTCAATGCGAGACTTCACCTTCATTGTCCCGTCGTCGGTCCACCCCTTCCTTTGCCAATATCCTTTGTAGTCGTGGCCCACCACTTCAATCTTCGTGAGCCATTTTACATTTTTTATGCCGTATAATCCCGGCACCACCGCACGAAGCGGAAAGCCATGCTCTTTCGGCAGCGGCACGCCGTTCATTTGATAGGCCAAAAAGACATCATAGTTTAATGCACGATCCAGAGGAATGCTGTCAGAATAATCGTCCGCGCCGTAGAAAACAACCTCTTGCGCCAAACTCGAAGGCTGCATCTCCGAAAAAAGGGAGGCCAATGAAACGCCTTTCCAGACCGCGTTGCTGATGAGTTCGCCAGTCACCTCATTATCAATGCACTGGAGCGTCACCATCTTTTCGATGGCGGGTCGCTTGAGCAGGTCAGAATAGGTTAGTCGAAGCGGTTTTTGCACCATGCCGGTGATCGGGAGCGACCAGCCAGTAACGTCCACGTCTTTAATGCCGCAACATTGAACAATGTAGAAATCTTTATTCGGGGTGATAAACGGGATCTTTCTGGGCGACATGGACAAAAATCGCTTAGCGATGAAGTTGCCCGAGTCGGCCTTTTGCGGAGAAAGGGTTGAAAGGGCGAGTGCGCCGGCGGCCTGAAGAAATAATCGTCTGTCTAAAGTCTGCATCCGGCAATTATAGAGAGGGCACCGCGTTATTTCAAGGTGCTGCGCACCGCATCACGCTTCGCGCAGCAGCGGGGAACCAAGCGCGATCTTCCCCGCGATCGAAATTAGTTGAACAGGGAGATTTCGAGGACATGATTATTGAGTGTGGCTATTGGCCCAAGAATCGCAATTGATTTTCATCCCTCTTTATTGTAGGCTACCGACACTTTATCCTATCCCAAAACCAACAGGAGGAATCCAATGGATCCCGATTCAATTACATCCGTACTCAATGAAAGACGATTATTCAAACCCAACGAACAATTTGCATCCGCCGCCACAATTAAAAACCGTGCCCAATACGATCGTCTCTATAAAAAAGCAGAAAAAGACCCTGAAGGTTTTTGGGCAGAACTTGCAAAAGAACTGACATGGGATAAACCCTGGAAGAAAGTCCTCTCGTGGAAACTGCCTAACGCGAAATGGTTTGTCGGCGGAAAAATCAATGTCTCAACAAACTGTCTGGATCGGCATCTTTCCACGTTCCGAAAAAATAAGGCGGCGATTATCTGGGAAGGGGAGCCGGGCGACTCCCGAACACTCACTTATCAAGACCTGCACCGCGAGGTTTGCAAGTTCGCCAATGTCTTAAAAGGGCAAGGAGTGGTGAAAGGGGATCGGGTGGCGATTTATATGCCGATGATTCCACAATTGCCAATCGCCATGCTCGCCTGTGCCCGAATTGGCGCAACGCATTCGGTTATTTTTGGCGGCTTTTCCGCATCCGCGCTGCGCGACCGCATCAACGACGCAGGGTCCAAGTTGGTGGTGACTGCCGATGGCGGATTTAGAAAAGGCACGGTTGTCACGCTCAAAGAGAAGGTGGACGAAGCGCTAAAAGAAACCCCCACCGTCCTCGCGACGGTTGTCGTCAATAGAACCAATACCGAGGTCATCATGAAAGAAGGCCGCGATTTTTGGTGGCATGATCTGATGAAAGGGGCATCAGATCGCTGTCCGGCCACGCCGCTTGATTCCGAGCATCCGCTTTTTACGCTGTATACCAGCGGAACGACTGGAAAGCCAAAAGGCGTGGTTCACTCTACGGGCGGCTATCTGCTGGGGGCGATGATGACGGCCCGTTGGATTTTTGATCTGAAGGAGACCGATACCTATTGGTGCACAGCCGACATTGGCTGGGTCACCGGGCATTCCTACATGCTCTACGGCATTTTGGCCAATGGGGTGACGAGCGTAATGTACGAGGGGGTGCCGACCTATCCTGCACCTGATCGTCTTTGGGAAATCATTGAAAAGCACCGGGTTAATATTTTCTATACCGCACCCACAGCGATTCGTGCGTTGATCAAACTGGGAAAAGAATGGCCGTTGCGTCACGATCTTTCCTCGTTGCGATTATTAGGAACGGTCGGAGAGCCAATCAACCCGGAGGCCTGGATGTGGTATCACGAGGTGATTGGCAAAAAGAAATGCCCGATTGTAGATACTTGGTGGCAGACCGAGACCGGCGCGATTATGATCTCTCCGTTACCGGGAGCGATTGCCACGAAGCCGGGATCGGCGACGCTTCCTTTTCCGGGGATATCGGCAGACGTGGTGGATAAAAACGGAAAATCGGTGCCTGCAAATACCGGCGGCTATTTGGTTATTAAAAAACCATGGCCCTCAATGTTGCGGGGTGTTTGGGGCGATCCGGAGCGATACAAAAAACAGTACTGGTCTGACATTCCGGGAGTTTATTTTACGGGCGATGGCGCGCGGCGGGACAAGGACGGCTATTTTTGGGTGATGGGGCGAGTGGATGATGTAATCAACGTCGCGGGGCACCGTCTGGGCACGATGGAAATCGAGTCGGCCTTGGTCTCTCATAAAACCGTTGCGGAGGCCGCAGTGGTGGGTCGTCCAGATGACATTAAAGGAACAGGAATTGTCGCTTTTGTAACGCTGGAATTGGGGAATACGCCATCTGATAAGTTAAAAGATGCGTTAAAAGCCCATGTGTCCAAAGAGATTGGGCAGATTGCGCGTCCCGATGAGATTCGGTTTGCCGAGAATCTTCCGAAGACGCGAAGCGGTAAAATCATGCGAAGGCTTTTACGCGATATTGCCGCAGGACGCGACACGGTGGGTGATACAACCACGCTAGAAGATTACACCGTGCTGGCAAAACTGCGCCAAGACGAAGACTAGCCCCCAGCGGGGGGCGGCGAGTAGACTGCTACCGCAGCCTATGCCCGCTCCCGCTGGTTGCTTTATTAATGATAACGATTTTTACACAAAATCCGAGCATCCGCCATTTCAAAAAGCTGCCGGGAAACGAAAAAACATATTATAAATGTCAGCCAGTATTAATGGAAAAGTCTATTTAGTGGGTGCGGGGCCTGGAGACCCAAAACTAATTACCGTGAGAGGGAAGGAGCTGCTCGCCTTAGCCGATACAATCATTTACGATTATCTTGCAAATCCCGCATTGCTTGCCTTTGCGAAAGCGTCGGCTGAAAAAATCTACGTTGGGAAAAAGGGAGGGTCAAAAAACGCGCTGCATCAAGATCATATTAATCATCTGATCATTGAAGCGGCACAATCTGGCAAAAAGGTCGTGCGGCTGAAAGGGGGAGACCCATTTATTTTTGGCCGGGGAGGAGAGGAGGCCGAGGCGTTGGCGGCGGCTGGCGTTCCTTTTGAAGTGGTGCCCGGCGTGACCGCGGCCATTGGGGTTCCCACTTATGCCGGCATTCCATTAACACATCGTGAAGTGGCCTCCTCCATTGCGATTATTACGGGTCACGAAGACCCCGAAAAAGAAACACAGCATATTCACTGGGAGAAATTGGCAACAGCTTGTGATACGCTGGTCTGCTTAATGGGCATGGCAAATCTTTCTGTCATGGCTGCTAAACTCATTGAGCATGGGAAAGATCGTTCGACCCCCATTGCATTGATCCAATGGGGAACTTATCCGTATCAGAAAACAGTGATTGGCACGTTGGAAACAATTGTGGATCGGGCAAAAGTCGAAGGCATCAAACCGCCGGTTGTGATGGTGATCGGAGAGGTCGTCTCGCTGCGCGTGCCCATGAACTGGTTTGAAGCCCTCCCGCTTTTTGGCCGTAAGATATTAGTCACGCGCGCGCGAGAGCAGTCGCATGAATTTGTCGATCTTCTGACGGAACGAGGAGCAGAGGTACGAACGGCACCCACAATTAAGATCGTTCCCCCTGAAAATTTCGATCCTCTTGACGAGGCGATCCGAAAAGTCGAACAATACAATACGATTATTTTCACGTCGGTCAATGGCGTCCGTTTTTTCAAGGAGCGGCTATATCATTTAGGTTTTGATATCCGGGTCTTAAAAGGCATTTCGCTTTGCGCCATTGGGCCAAGAACGAGAGAAGAGATTGTGAGCTTGGGTGTACAATGCGATGTCATCCCCTCTGAATTTATCGCAGAAGGGGTGTTGGACGCGTTAGAAAAACGGGGGATTGCAGGAAAACGTTTTTTAATTCCACGCGCGATGGAAGCCCGCGAAGTTTTGCCGTCTGAAATAAAAAAGCGTGGTGGAGCAGTGGATGTCGTCCCAGCTTATCAGACGATTGCTCCGGAGCGTCAGGTGTTTGAGGCGGTTTTTGAGAAAGGGCGAGTTGATATGATTACGTTTGCATCGGCCTCAACTGTGCGAAATTTTATGGAAGGACTGGATTCCAGCCGACTTGAATTAGCGAAGCGAAGCGTCATCGCGTGTATCGGCCCGATTACTGCGCAATCAGCCGAGAAATATGGACTAAGGGTCAGTGTAATGCCCAAAGAATATACGTTTCCAGCGCTAACAGAAGCGATTGTTCAATACTATAAGGGGCTTAAACAAGTTTCTGTCTAATACCTGATGACAGCCTACTCACCTGTGCAGAAATTTCAGTTAAATTAGAATGACTAGGCGTACATCAGCCCAGACTTCGTAAATGAAGTCGATGAGAAGCTGGTGGACATCCTAATCCTGGGCGCAATATCCTAGCCTAACCGCCGCGAAGTTATGCGCGTCCGCTTAATGCGCTTGCTAGCACTTCTTGGTGCATTCTCTTGTAGTTTTTGCTTAAAAACTTTCTTTCAACAAAAAAGTAGAATGGGTAGCAAAGTAATAAAGTACCGGTGATCGATAATAAGCTAAATAAAACATTGCCAGGATCAATCATTTGACGCACAAACATATTGATCAACTTATTGATGCTTTCATGAAGCAAATAGACTGAATAAGACATTGTTCCCAATATCAGCCACGGCTCTAATAAGTAGGAGAATAATTTATTTTCAGAATTTTTAATCTTATGAATTACTTTCTCAATATCAGTAATAGCCCATAGAAACACGCCAAAGCAAAAAGCAAAAAATAGGTGGTTATTATCGAACGAAGTTACAGAACTGATGAGTAATGCAGTGACTCCAAATATAGCAATTAATTGTGTAGACTTGTGTTTCAAAAAGTAACTAGACCAAACGCCATTTCGATGAAGATAGGCCAGAGCAATACCCACGGAAAATGAAGGCCAGTAATGAATAAAAGATCCATAATTTATTTCATTGGGGATCAACATCGTTAGGAACGCTGCGGTTGATATGATGGCAATTACATGTCTGTAGTATTTTCTAAAACATAATGCGAGAAATACCACCAAATAGAACTGAAATTCAATTGCTAACGTCCAATATACAGCATTGACCGTGTTAAATTCAGCCTGTAAATCACGAGAAGTGGCAAAAAATACTTTGCTAAGCCATAGGAAATTAGCCCATTCAATATGGTTAAATTTTACAAGAATATTCTCCGGTACCATGTACTCTCCAGATTTAAGAGCGCTGATTGATGCCATAATGTATGGTGTTATCAAAACAATGGCCACTGAAGCCCAAAATGCTGGATATATCCTTAGAAATCTAGCTTTCAAAAAAACAAACGGTGATTTTTCATTTTTTAGACTGGACTCTGCTGATTGCGTAATAACGTAACCCGAAATGACGAAAAACATAGGTACGCCCAAATTTCCATACGCTGACAATTGGTAAATAACCTGAGAGGACGTTTCAAAAAGTGAGTTCACATGGAAGAAAAATATCCACAAAGCGGCTAGTCCTCTTGCAAGCTCTAATAACAATATCAACCAACGACTCCTTGAGTGTGTTAACGATAAACGAACCCGCGATGAAACGACACCGTCTAAAACACCGAACGCTTTATGCGGTCGGCTTGAGCAATAACATGGACTCCCCCCTTTTCTTACGGCATCGGGTGTGCCAGATTGAGGCTCTGCCCAATGATGGATAGGCCAAATCAACAGAGAAAAGGAAGAGGCCAGAGGAACATTACACGAATTGGTTTAGATATTGCAAAGAATTTATTTCAGATACATGGGGTGTATTAGAATGGAAAGATTTTGTTACAAAAGTAAATCAGTCGGGATAAGATGCTGACCTTTTTTACCAATATGCCCAGTGGTTTGTTGCGCCTTTCCGGAACGAAAAGAAAAAGAGGGGCTAATTAAAAAAGACACCATTCCCTTGCCAAATCAGGGGGAGTCCATATATGACTGGTTAGGCTCTGCTGGTACGTTGGTTACGAAGAAAATGCCCATCACTATCAACCATAAGGGCAATGGATAAGCTGCAATGCGCTCCATCCCTCCAATGCCCATGCCTAAATAATGACCTGATACGAAAAGCCCTGTTGCTAGCAACCCCACCATCCCTGAGACGATGGAATAGATTAAGACTCCCGGCCGTTGACGATTCTGACCGAATGCAATGCCCAGCGCAGACATGCCGATGTTGCCAAATATGAAATGAGCTGCGGCACCGATTGTATGATAGGTGTTATTCACATCCTCTGGAAAGAGACCTACGGCGATATTCCCAAATCCGGCCAGCACAAGGAATGTAAGCCCTGCGGTTCGGGCAATTCCTCCCGTGAATGCTTTATGGACAAGCAGTGCGCCAACAAGAATGATCATCCCCAGCAGAATAAAGGATGCGTTCATCCATCTGTACCAGGGAGAGCAGACGTACATTTCCGAATCTATCGGATAAGGCCCGCACCTCGTATTTCCAAGATCACTGATGAAGTTGTGCATCAAACTGAATGGAGTTTCCCATGCCGATTGAACCACGACTTGTACAACAAAGAATTGGACCGCAAAAATCCAGACGATGGCCCCCAGCCAAACTATTCGTTGAGAGGCAAAGCCCGAAGATATTGAAGATGAATTAAAGTTGATCATTATAGTGAATAATAAGCGGCCCAATAACAAGCTAACCGGCGCGCGCTTTTTAGGCAGCCGCGCTGCTATTCATAGGTGCTTTGAACTTCTGACTTGTAGTTGATGTTTAGGAAGCCATCGATTGTCGCCCTACCCAATAATCAAGCATCTAGAGATATCAGGCGCCTCTGCGAGCAACGACCTTGCCCTAGACAAGGCGTATTGCACATGAGACGTTGTCATGTGTTCATCAATGGCGACATCGCTCGTCCACTCTTCAATGAAAACAAACTCGCTCTCGTTTGTTTTGTTCTGCAATAACTGATAGCTGACGCAACCCTTTTCCGTACGTGTCGGCCCTACGAGATCGAGCAAGATCGATTTGAGCTCCTTAATTTTGTCATGTTGCGCCGTAATTTTCGCCACTACTTTCACAGCTTCACTTGCCATAGATCACCTCCGTGTAAACGAAATGTGTAAGAACTACTTCGTGGCCGATTCCCCAGGCCTGCGTCACAACCCGCTTTCCACAACAACAGAGACGGCACGGACAACCGACGCAACCCCTTCTCTGCAAAAACTAGCGCCAATGGGCTTTTGCCATGACTATGAACCGGCTTCGCCGACCCAGCAAAACGTTCCCTTACAAATTTTGCATGGCCATGGAACAAGACCCACCGACCTAAAATCTCTTCTCCCAAAAACTGAGAGCAACCCAACGACGCGGTGAGCCGCCGCGAACCGACACCGCCTAAAATAAAACGGCTATTATGCGGTCGG
>JBBTNS010000050.1:0-5932 GCA_038067655.1 Nitrospirota bacterium | reverse complement strand
CCCCCCGCTAGGGGGTTAGTGACGTAGGAGCTCAAGAAACTCGGCACGGGTTTTCGAATCGGTTCTAAACGAGCCGAGCATCGTGGAGGTAATCATTTCTCCATTTTGCTTTTCCACACCGCGCATCATCATACAAAGATGTTTTGCTTCGATCACCACGCCGACGCCATACGGATTTATTTTTTCCATAATCGTCTGAGCGATTTGACTGGTGAGTTGTTCCTGAATCTGAAGCCGCCGACAAAACACCTCTACCACCCGGGATAACTTGGAAAGCCCGACCACCTTTTTCTTGGGCAAGTAGGCAATGTGGCATCTTCCAAAAAAGGGTAAAAGGTGATGCTCGCATAGGGAGAAAAAGTCAATGTTTCTGACAATGACCATCTCTTCATGGGGCGCGTCAAAAAAAGCGTCGTTCAAAATAGTATCTATGTCTTGATTGTAACCGCGTGTCAGAAATTTCCAAGATCGCTCTACGCGATCTGGTGTTCCTAGGAGCCCTTCTCGCGAGGGGTCTTCTCCTAGAGCAGCAAGCAGTTTTTTAGTAATCTCTTTGATTGACTCTTCCATTTGATCCTTCATTTGTTAGGGGATTTCGAGAAACTTAGGATAGGTCGTTAAATTTCTATACCCCGTCTCTTCGACCAGCACCATATCTTCAATCCGAACGCCGCCAATATCCGGATAATAAAGCCCCGGTTCCACCGTTACCACTTCTCCCGATTTTAATACACACTCCCGTAGACTAATCCCCGGAGACTCATGAATGTCAAGTCCAACCCCGTGCCCTGTTCCATGGAAAAACCCTTGCATGCGCCCATCGACTCGACCGGTCTTATACCCGCGTGCATCAAAAAGCGCAATAATTTCCTCATGGATTCCCTTGCTGTTGACCCCGGCGCGCACGCGTGAGATTCCCATCTCCTGTCCTTCCAAAACGGTATCATACATTTTCTTGAGACGATCCGACGCAACCCCTTTGACCACTGTCCGACTCATATCGGCAAAATAACGGGTTTCGATGGAACGCGGGAAAATGTCAAATACAATGGCTTCGTTGGCGCGAAGCGGCCCCTTTCCGATCTGGTGGGGATCGCAGGCATCCACTCCGCAGGCAATAATCGAATGTTCGGCAAGACATCCTTTTCCCATAAGATTGAGGTGGAGCCTTTGTCGCAGAGACTCCGATGTTAAAGATGTTCCCTCATGATAAAGCAATCCGTCTTTTATTTCTGAGGCGCGAAGTAGGTTAAATAGATCGTCCACGGCCTCTTCCACAGCAATTTGTGTCGCACGAATTGCGGCGACTTCGTCTTTTGTCTTGATCGCCCGTTCTTCAAAAAAGGGCTCTCGTTTGATGGTGAGTTTGTAGCCCAATGCACGAAGCGCATCGCCCGATTCCAACGGAAAAGAGGAAGGGACCATCAGTTCTGAAATCCCCCGTTCTTTCAGAAGGGTGGAAATCACATCGGCTGCGGTCGGCTTTTCTTTGACTTGTTTTGTCTTTTCTTCGTAGTCGGAATACGAAAGCACATGATCGACTTTGGATTGAAGTTTGGCACGATCCACTTCTAGATCGCTCATGAGTAAGCAAGATTCTCCGCTTGATTTCAAGTAGATAAAAGAATCGGGTGCGAGGAATTCGCTCGCGTAGTAGAGGTTCGCGTTTGTCTCGCTTGCCGCAATAATCAGAAAATGTTCAGACGACGTATTCAAGTAACTCCTTTATTAAAGCCGGTCGTTTATTTCAGAAAGTCGCTGCAACCAGCAGGACTTGGGTTTTACAGACCCATCGGGTCTGTCCATCCCGTTGGCGGCCGGGCCGCCTAAATCTCATCGTGGGTAACACGCAAGATTTCTTCTGTTGTTGTTTCTCCGGCCATCATTTTGGCAATGCCTTCTTCTCGCAATGTCAGCATGCCTTTTGATACTGCTTTGGCTTTGATCTGACTGGCATCCGCTTTGGCTAAAACAAGCGATCGAATCTCGTCAGTGATCATCAATAGTTCGTAAATGCCGATGCGGCCATGATAACCCGTATTCATACAGGAAGCACATCCCACCGCGCGATAAAACTGTTCCACCTTTTTTTTGTCCGCCCCCTGCGAGGGGAGCGTCCCCTGCGGCTTGATCCCTAACTTTTCCAGCTCATCGGGTGTGGGGGTGTAAGCGGCTTTGCACGCTTTGCAAAGCACCCGAACCAACCGCTGTGCAATAATCGCCAAGACCGATGAAGAGACCAAAAACGGCTCGACGCCCATATCCAAAAGGCGGGTCACCGCACCGGCTGAATCGTTTGTATGTAGTGTAGATAAAACCAAATGGCCGGTTAAGGAAGCATGAATCGCGATTTGTGCGGTATCCACATCCCGAATCTCTCCGACCATAATCACATCAGGGTCTTGCCTCAAGATGGATCGGAGGCCGTTTGCGAACGACAGATCAATTTTTGGGTTCACCTGAATTTGCCCAACCCCTTTTAATTGATATTCAATTGGGTCCTCAATCGTAATAACATTTTTATCGGGCGAGTTGATTTTTTGAAGCGCGGCGTACAACGTGGTGGTCTTTCCGCTTCCCGTTGGGCCAGTCGCCAGGAAAATACCATGCGTCCGTTCAACAATCCGAGAAAGCGCGGCAAGCGATTCTTTTGAGAGGCCAATATCATTGAGCGTTAGTATCAGAGAGGTTTTGTCGAGCAAACGAAGCACCATCCGCTCCCCATGAACAATGGGAACGCCAGAAACGCGGATATCAATTTCCCGGCCGCCCATCCGGGTGCTGATTCGCCCGTCTTGCGGCAGCCGTTTTTCCGCAATATTCATTGCGGCCATAATTTTAATGCGAGAGATCAGCGAAGACTGCAATTTCTTTGGGACGCTTAGAATGTTATACAGAACGCCGTCAATCCGATACCGAACCGACACCTCTTTTTCAAACGGCTCCACATGAATGTCCGATGCGCGCTGCTTGGATGCCTCAAAAAGGATCGAGTTCACCAGCCGAATCATGGGTGCCTCGTCGTTCGTGTCGAGCAAATCTTCCATGTCAGCCAGCCGGGTATCAGAAAGCGCCGCTGGGCTATCATCTGAAAGATCGGAAATCGCCTGCTCGGCCGTGTCTGTCATTTGCTCATAAATATTATGGATGCGATTGATGACCGCCTTGGGAGGGGCGGCGATGACAGAAATGGGCGATTTTAGAAAAAGACGAAGATCATCAATTGCGGCTTGGTTGAGCGGATCGGACGTAATGACTTCAACCACTTTTCCAACACGTCGAAATGGCAGAACAAGATGTTTTTTTGCAAACGCAATGGGAACCGATTGCGTAAGCGTTGTATCCACTTCGCTTACGTTAATCACTGGGAGATAAGGAAGGTTCCATTGCAAGGCGACGGCCTCAATCACCGCCTCTTCAGAGAGGTGTTTGAGGCGTACCATAATCTCCCCGATACGCTCCCGTCCTAACGCTGAGGTTGTTATCGCTACGGCGCTCGTTTTTTGAAGGGCAAGTCCCTCTTCGAGAGAGGTGGAAGAAAGCCCAAATTTCTCGATAAAAATCTGTCCTATTTTTTTACGCATGGGGGGCGACTGTTGTCTTGCTATTAGCCAAAGCCATCAGTGTCATTCCGAAATGCCTCTATCCGGAATCCAGACTTTCTGAAGATTCTAGATTCCGGATAGAAAATTGCCGGAATGACAGCGAATTCCTACTCGGGCAGATTAATTAGTCCATCCAGGAATTTTTTGCGTTCGGGTTTCCCTTCTATGAACTTACTTTTTTCCATAAAATCGAGTGAACCTTTTACCCTTTTATTGAGCATGTTCTCGAAGCTGCCCTCCCCCTCTCCATCCGGAACAATATAAGGGGTAACCATAATCACCAAGTTGGTCTTCTCCACCTTTTTTGACTTGACCTTAAAAAGATATCCTAAAATCGGGATATCTCCAAGAAACGGAATTTTCCGCTCTGTTACGATGACATTGTCCCCCAGTAATCCGCCAATCACTGCCGTTTGCCCATCTCGCACCGTGATGGTGGTATTGGCAGAGCGTTTTGAGGTGGTCGGCCCGAGATCTTTATTCCCTTCACTCACTACGGAAGAAATTTCTTGATACAACTCCATCTTGACTTGATTGCTTTCCATAATCGTGGGTGTTATCCGGAAAATAATGCCCACATCTTTTCGTTCGACTGTGGTCGTCTGAGTTCCTGCCGTTGCATTGGTCGTTGCCCCAGGGAACGGAACATTTTGTGCGACAGAAATTTCCGCTTTCTGTCTGTCGCTGGTTAAAATCTGCGGCGTCGAGAGTACATTAATTGCGCTATTCTCAGAAATTGCTTTGAAGATAGAGCGTATATTAACTGCTTTTGACCCGTTCTGAAGGAGACCACCAAAAGTGCTCGATGCAATTTCACCCAAAAGTCCAAGCATCCCGAAGCCTTCATTCAGTCCACCGAAGGCTAGAATATCTGAACTGTCACTCTTTGCATACCCACCAATTACGTCAATAGTGTTGCCTAATTCTCTCTCTTTCCCTTCCTTCATTTCCATGACAACGGCTTCGACATAGACCTGGCGGCGTCTAACATCCAGACTTTTTAGCATCTTCTCAAGAATTTGATAATCATCGTCGGACGCCGTAATAATCAGCCGATTGGTGGGCTTATCGGTAATCACCTGTACCGTACCCGAGATTTCATCAGAACCCTTGGACTTCGGCCGCATCGGGGTAGCAGATCGGGAGGCCAACGAAGTGATCGTTTGCGCAACTTCTTCAGCCATGGCATTTTGAAGGGTGTAAATATGGGTTCCTCGGCTGGGGGGAGCTGCGGCAAAGGGAAGAATTTGGTGGACCACTCCAGTCTGTATCACGGTAAAACCTTTCATCTCCAACACCGAAATAAAAACATCGTATGCTTTACTGGTTGGAATTTTTACCGGAGAAAAAATAGTGACTTTGCCGCGCACCTGCTCATCAATAACAAAATTCTTTCCAGTGAGTTCGCTGATAAATTTCACCAAGACGGGCAAGTCTACATTATCAAAATCAAGGGAGACCATCTTTTCCGAAGCACCCCCTGGCGCTTCGTTGGGTTGTCCGTATGCTGCTACGGAAGAAAATAGGAATAGCCCGCCAATAAAATAAATCCATAAATATTTTTTTATCATAAACTCCCTTTTATCTGCCCTATTTTTGAATATTGTACTTCCATCTTTCTTCTTTGTTGTCTCTGATCCCCTCTACTTGAATGTTGTTCTCCCCCTTGAGCTTTTCAAAGACTTCAAGAAAGTTTTGGGGATTTCCGACGTCAATGTTATTAACGCGCTTTATGATGTCTCCATTTTGAAGACCAATTTTCTCATAGAAAGAGCCTTGTCGAATTGAAAAAATCCGAAACCCGTCCGGTTTGCCATCGGTAAAATTTGGAACAATGCGTGCCTTTGTTAAAAGCTCAGGCAGTTGTGCGATGGCTGTATCCACCTCCTGCCGATCCATCACCCAGTTGCCGTTTGACACTTGACGTATTCCCCCCCCGCCTTCCATGGATCGCTCTCGAGACGCAGGGGGCGGAATCATTCCAGAACCAGCGCCAGTGGAAGGCGTTCCCTTCAGCCCGGAAAGGGCCGTCACGAGGACATCGTCCTCTTCGCCATCTCCTCTCGAAATCACAACGCGTGAGCGGTAAATCTCGGCCAACTTGGCATCCGGCAATAGAAAATCGCCAATCCGGTAGATATATTGTCTGCGGGTTCGGCCATCTTCAATAACCGCATACGATTGGGAAGGGCCATCCGCGCTAATGACGGTGCCAATCAGTGTCATATTGAGTGGGGCTTTTGGGGGGGCAACAATCACAGGCGGGGGGGTAACTGGCAATGGGACTGGGACTTCAATGACCGGTGGTAATAGTACTGGAGGCGGCA
>JBBTNS010000049.1:0-2312 GCA_038067655.1 Nitrospirota bacterium | reverse complement strand
CCGTGTACCAAAATAATTGGAGGCCTTTTCAAAATAATTTTGCCGGTGGCAATCTCCTCCCCATTCAATTGCACTACGACCTTCACCTCACGCGATTTCTCGGCCTTGTCCTCTTTCTCCTTATCCCCAAACCGCACAAATGTCGCAGGCCCCTGGTAATATGCTGGCGTGCTCGTCGCAATCACATACACGCCACCTTCCTTCACCAGAGCAACCGGAAACTCCGTAGCAGTACATTCCACGGCATCCATACTTCCACAAAAACCCCCATTTCCTTTATCATCCTTTAACACCACTTCGGCCTTCACAATTGAATTCTTCTGCGTCACCAAACCCTTAATCTCAATTTCCGCTCTCACTCGCGCAGCACCATCCGTCACGACACCCTTCATCTTCTCATCCGTTACAGGATCCTTCCACGTCACACCACCCCATTTGTCCACCGCCACACCCGTCCCAGGACTGCCCGATACCGTCATAAAATGCGTCTTCGCTTCATTCGCAATCAACGGCATCCGATACGCATTACTCACCCCACCCAACTCCTTCGGCACATTCGAAATCGTCTTCAAATCAAAGATCACCGTCTCTTCCTCATTCCCCTTAAACACATTCGCTACAAGAATCCCCTTGTCCCTAAACGCTAACATCTCGCCAACCGTTCCACCCACCTTCCACGTACCAATCAATTTGATCCCGGGAGTAACCCCATCCGCAACAGGCGCAACCGTTACATCATAAATATCAATCGTTTTCCCCGATCCCGTTGATACAAACGCAACATCCCCACGATGCTCCTTGCCACTCCCGTCTTTGTACCTGATATCCTTCGCCACCACCAACCGAAGCCCGCTCGTAAGACTCTTTGCCATGACCATCGGCCCCAACGGCTCGCTACTAATATCAAAGACCAACAAATTCGTTGGCGATAAAACATACAACAAATCCTCCACAATCACCAGATCACGCGGCGCATCTTGCATCGCCCATGTACTCACCACAATGTTGTCCTTAAACTTCGCCGATGGCGCCATTGCGCCTCCCGGCGGTAAGTGCGTCACCCGCGTCCGATGCGCCGGGTCCACCACCTTCTCCAAGTCCACGACCTGCAAGCCCACATTCACCGTTGATACATACGCATACTTTCCCTTGACCGCTACACGGATCGCCACGCCATCTTCCGTCACCATCCCCGTCCCTATCGCCTTGGGATTCGCAGGGTCCGCAATATCATATACCCCAACACGTCCCGTTACCACCGTCGCACTCACCGACGTGTAACTATTCGATATAAAATTGCCCCCAATAAACGGACTCACATGCTGCTGCGGCATCGAAGCATGCATCGACATCGGCATATCCGCACGATACGTAATGACTGCAACCTTGTCCGTGTTACGCGATGCAAAATAATATTCGTCCGACACCGCAATCGCTATTGTTCTCCCTAAACTGATCGGAGAGCCTATAAACAAAGGCGACTCCGCATTCGTAATATCCGCCACCTTCAAGTGGGTTCGCCGATACATATTCTCCTTGTCCCAATCCAATATATACAAATAATCCCCCAACCGCGCCTCATCCCGCGGCAACACCAGATCCAATGACGGCGTCCCTTTCCTTAACTCAAACGTCTTAAACGTCGCCACTTGCGGCACCATCTTCTCTCCATTCACATCCACAATCGGCATATCCAGATTGCCCACCTCTAACTCATATTCCCCACCAAATACCATGTTCCGCTTCGGCACCACTTTCACAACCGTCATACCACCGCCTGCACTTTCCATCTGCACATCAATCGGCGTCTCTTCCCGCTTCCCACCGGATTTATAAAACAATTTTATCGTATCCGAATTGGCATTCACAACCAACTCACTGACGATAATTTCAAACGCCGCATCAATCGGGATGTCTTCGCTTTCATCTGGTGGAGTCATGGAAACCATTTCCGGAGGCCCCGGAATGGAAAGCGGTATTCCGCCTTCCTCCTCCGCCCAAAAAGACGTCGCACCCGAAAATGCCTTTCCCCATTTGTCGGCCACACTCGCAGAAATTAAATATCGTCCACTGCGTTTCGGCGTAAACCTAAAACCACTCGCCCCAGACGTCTGCACATCCCCCTCGTTTATTTGATTGCGCGTTACATCCACACGCAACGCCTCTAAATCAATCCCCACCCCATTTACAATCACAACAAAAATCTTCACCTCTTCGCCAATCTTCGCAAATCCATGCTGATATCCCTCACCGGAAAGACGAATATGAACAATGGGATCCGGCAACGGCTCCTTCACTAAATTCGATACCAT
>JBBTNS010000048.1:0-40117 GCA_038067655.1 Nitrospirota bacterium | reverse complement strand
TGTTTTTTCGCCATATCTTAATGATTAAACTCTTATACCCCTCACCCCAACCCTCTCCCACAAGGGGAGAGGGAGAAAACAGACCACCCCTAGCCCCTCCTTAACTAAGGCGGGGGATTTCCAAGTGCAGAGACTCCGCGTTTCTAGACCGACCAACGGGAGGGCTCAATCCCGCCGGCGGCCGTGCCGCCTAGTCTTTCTTTAGTTTTAGTTTATTGGCGTCTGTGAGATAGCCTTCTAGTTTTTCCTGGGTTAACCGTGGATTTTCTCCAGCCGCCATGGACATTAAGCCTTCAATAATCATAAAGCAAGTTGCCGCATGCGACTTAGCCGCCGTTTTAAGCTTGTTGCCCAGCGGAAGACAAACGAGGTTTGCGCCGACCAGACCATAAATAGTGGCCACAAAAGCAACGGCGATACCGGCACCAATTGCGTCCGGATCAGCAAGGTTTTGCATCACCACGATCAACCCCAAGACGGCCCCGATAATACCAAACGTTGGCAGATAACCGCCATACGCATCGCAAATTTTAGGAGCCAGCTCAAAATGCTCCTCGTGCATCATCACTTCTGTCTCCAAAATCTCTCTCAAAACGCGTGGCTCTGTTCCATCAAGCAACAGCTGCAGTCCTTTCTTAAAGAACGGGTCATGCACTTCCGTCATCTTTTTTTCCATTGCCAAAATGCCATCCTTTCGGACAATTCCGCTATACTCAACAATGTTATTGATAAACTCGACATTATGATCCGGGTGCATCTTAATCATACCAAAAACAATCTTGGCCGCATACATAAAATCCGGAAGGGTAAACTGCACCATCGTGGCCCCGAATGCCCCTCCCATAACAATCATGGCTGCAGTCGGCTGTACGAGGGAGCTGATAGAGCCCCCTTCCAGCGCCTGCCCACCTAACACCATCGCCAAAGTCACAACCAGTCCCCCAATGATCATAATATCCATAAAAGCCTTACCTCCTCGTTACAGAAAACAACTTTCTTCAAAGACTATCAAACTCCCTGTTTTAAAATCAACGGCATGTCATGATGCATTCCCCAAGCGGACACCCAACAGCCCCTTCAAACGCAAAATTGCCTGTGTATGCAATTGACAAACACGCGACTCTGTAATATTCAAGACCTTCCCAATTTCCTTCATCGTTAACTCTTCAACATAATAAAGAGAGACCACACGCTGTTCCTTCTCCGGCAGATGAGAAATGGCATCGGTCAGCTCAACCCTCGTATCCTCCGCCAACAGCGTCGTAAAAGGGTCTTCTGCCTGCAGATCGGCAATGGTGTCAAAAGGCGTCTCCTCCGGCCCCACCAAATCTTCCAGCCGCAACATCGAGACTCCCTTCGCTTGCGACAAGAACTTTTCGTACTCCTCCATCGTCATCGAAAGAGCCTTCGCCAATTCCGACTCATCCGGCGCCCTTCTTAATTCCTTGGCCAATTGGTCGTAAGCCTTTTGAAAAAGATGCACCTTTTCATGAACCGACCGGGGCACCCAATCCAAAGCTCGAATCTCATCGAGCATCGCCCCGCGAATCCGAAACTCCGCATAGGTCTTAAATTGGACCTGCTTCATTGGATCGAATTTCCCGACGGCATCCATCAGGCCGATCACGCCAGCATGAATCAGATCATCTACATCCATATAGGGAGGAAGCCGAAAAGCCATCCGATGGGCTAAAAACCGAATCAGCGGGGCAAATTCTGTGACCCACTTTTCATACTCATCCGTATCGGGTTTTTTGTCCGGCATGATTAATTGTTCTAAACCTGTACACCCGGCGCGCTCCCATGGGTTACCTCCCTACCGACTCGGGCGAAAGCAGCCGTTTCCAGAAAAACTGAACGGCGCCTTTTGGCCCTTCGGGCATCGGCCACTGCGAAATCTGGTGCGCAACACGCATAAAGTTCTGCGAACATTTGGCGTTAGGATAAAGATCGACAACAGCGCGCTGCTGAGAGACGGCCAACTTCAGGTAGTCATCATACGGAATAAACCCAACATAATCAATGGCCACATTCAAATACCGATCCGTCACCAGCGTCAGTTTGCGATAGACTTCCCTGGCCTCTTGCTCCACTTTGACCATATTCACCAACAGTCGAAACCGTTTCTCCTGATACCGCCTCGAAAGCACCTTCATCATCGCATACGCATCGGTTAGAGAGGTCGGCTCCGCAGAAGCAATCACCATAATTTCCTGCGCTGCCGCATTAAAATAAAGCACATTCGACGAGATACCGGCTGCGGTATCAATGAGAAGAATATCATACGGTTTTTCCAGTTGATCTAACTCCGATATCAAATGCATTTTTTGCTCAGGAGTCAGCTCCGCCATCTCATCGATCCCTGAACCGGTTGGCAAAATTTCAATCCCACAGGGGCCTTTTACGATCACATCAGCGAGTCGTTTATGCCCTGAGAAAACATCATCTAATGTGAAATTTGGCAACACGCCAAAGAGCACATCCACATTGCCCAACGCAAGATCGGCATCTAAAATCAGGACCCGTTTCCCCATTTTTGCGAAAGCAACCGCCAAATTGGCAACAACGTTTGTTTTCCCCATGCCGCCTTTTCCGCTCGTTACAGAGATCACCCTCGTTACGGGTTCCGATGAAAATGATGCATGCTGTCTTAATGTTTCCGCTTGATCTGTCATTGTTATTCCTCCTTTTTACAACCCCCTAACCCCCTTTATTAAGGGGGAATTTCACCTCTACAGACTCGTCTTTTCAGTCGCCCCAACGGCCGAACCCAGGCTGCGGGGCAACTTCATCCGGGGCCCGGCCCCCGAATACCCATCTTGCAATTGCGTCAGGCGAGGTCTCTTCCATGTCTTCCGGAACCCTTTGCCCCATTGTAAAATAGGACGGCTTGATCGCGTTCTTCCGAATCACGCTAAAAAGATGGCCGTGCCGCCTTGTTTCATCCAATTTTGTAAAAATAAGCCGATTGATGGGAATCGCTGAAAAATGCTCAATAATATCGTCTAGGTCAGACTCCCGCGTTCCTGCCGAAAGAACGAGCTGGACCTGAATCGTCGTATAAGTCAGCATCTTGAGCTGATCCATCTGCACATCGTTATAAGGGGATCGGCCCGCCGTATCAATCAACAAATAGGTGCCCTCCTCTCCTTTCCCGTGCCGCATTTTCTGCACCTCCTCACAAAGATCAATGAGCGCATCCCCCGAGGCCACCACACGAAGCGGCACGCCTAAAATTTGAGAATAACTTCGTAACTGCTCAACGGCCCCAACACGATACGTATCGAGCGTTGATAAAATCACTTTCTTTTTCTGCTGACAAAGGCGCGCCGCAATCTTAACGAGCGTGGTCGTTTTCCCCACACCGGTTGGGCCGACAAACGCGATAATTGGATCGGTAGCACAAATCGGCCCGGGATTCGTAAATTTTAAGACCCACTCGCTGATAATTTTTTGGATATATTCTTTTAAGAACGCTTCGGTCGGCGGCTTATCCCATTCCAACTTTTTCCGGGCAAGATCAAAAAGATGCGACGCCGTTTGCATATCCAAGCCATTGGAAACCGCCTCATCATGAAGCTTTTCCAACACCCCCTTTTCTTCCGGAATGCAAACATTGCTTTCCTCTCCAAGCCCCTTTAAGAGATGCTGAAACGATTGCCTATTTTCGGGCGGTGATTCTTCTTGCCGACCGCTGTCCTGATACTTTTTGATCGGCGCGCGAGAGGGGGCAGAAAGTGCAGGAGAAGGTGCCATCAAGAGGGCCGACTCTTTAGGAGAAAGATCGGTTGCGGCGACCACCTCGGTCACATAGCGACCAAAAAGGCCGAGCATCCCATCTTCTTTTTTGACCTCTCGCGTGGAGAGAATCACCACGTCTGGGCCCATTTCGGCTCTCACGGCCTTGAGCGCCTCTGATATTTCTGATGCCTCAAATGTTTTAATCCGCATCGGCTATCCTCACAGTTTCTAATGATTGTAATTGGACTTGCGGGACAATTTCCGCCGACGACAAAATAGCCAGATTCGGGAAAGACCTCTCTAGTAATTTTCTCATGTGGGGGCGGACAATCGGCGAACACAAAATAACCGGCGATGCCCCGCGCGTCGTCACCCGATCTACGGATTGCTTAACCGCAACAATCACCTTCTGCGCAATAAACGGATCGAGCGTTAAATAAGAGCCTTGCGGTGTTTGATGAATGGTCGCGGCAATTTGTTGATCCAGCTTCGGATCAATATGAATCACTGGTAAGACCCTCTCTGCCGTTTGATACTGTCTCGTGATGCTGCGCGATAACGACTGCCTCACATATTCCGTCAACGTGTCCGGGTCTTTTGTCCCAACCGCAATATCAGCCAACGTCTCTAAAATGGTTCGCAAATCACGAATCGCAACACGCTCTCGAAGGAGGTTCCCCAGCACCTTCACCACTGCGCCCAACGGAAGAAGTGCTGGGACTAACTCTTCAACCACCTTGGGAGAATCTTTTTTGAACTGATCTAAAAGGGCCTGTGTCTCTTGCCGTCCCAATAGTTCGTGCGCATGATTTCTGACCACTTCCGTAATATGGGTCGCCAAAACAGAGGACAGATCCACAACGGTGAAACCCGCCATTTGCGCACGTTCCTTATCGGCAGGATCAATCCAAAGTGCAGGCAGACCAAAACACGGCTCTTTTGTCACCACCCCTGGAATCGTCCCGTTATTGATCCCCGTGGGATTCATCGCCAGAAGATGACCGCTCAGTAACTCGCCCCGTGCCACGTCCGTTCCTTTAATTAAAATCAAATATTCGTTTTGCTTCAACTGCAAGTTATCCCGAATATGCACCGGTGGAACAACAAAGCCCAACTCCATTGCTAGCTGGTTGCGCAGCGCAGTAATTCTTTTTAGTAGTTCTCCCCCTTGCCGTTCATCTACCAACGGAATCAACCCGTAGCCGACATTCAACTCCATCAGGTCAAGCGGGACAACCCCTTCGATCTTCTCCGGCAGTTTCAACGGCCTGGCCGCCTCTTCTATTGCAACCTGCGCTTCTTGGGTTTGCACCTTCTCAGCGGCATAGCCGATATAACCAAAAATGCCGCCCAAAGAAAGCAATGCAATATGCGGAAGACCTGGGATTAACCCCATGAGAATAATAATGGAGGCTGCTCCCATCATCGCGCGGGGATGAAGTAAGATTTGCCGTGAAACCTCCGTGCCCAAATTAGTCTCCGATGCGGCACGCGAAACGACAATACCCGCTGCGGTCGAAAGTAAAAGCGCCGGAATTTGAGTCACCAACCCTTCTCCAATCGTGAGCAACGTATAATTTTGTGCCGCCTGAGCCAGCGGAAGACCCTGTTGAAGAATGCCGATACTCAAGCCCCCGATAATATTCACGATAATCATTAAGATAGAGGCAATCGCATCGCCTCGGACAAACTTACTGGCGCCGTCCATCGCCCCGTAAAAATCGGCTTCCTGCGCAATGGCAGTACGACGACGACGCGCCTCTTTCTCATCAATCGTTCCTGCATTTAAGTCGGCATCAATACTCATCTGCTTTCCCGGCATGGCATCCAACATAAATCGTGCGGCAACCTCCGCAATACGACCGGCACCCTTTGTAATCACCACAAAATTGATCACCACCAAAATAATAAAGACAATTGCTCCAACCACATAGTTTCCGCCAACGACAAAGCCGCCAAACGATTTAATCACCTGTCCCGCGGCATCCATCCCCTCATGTCCATGCAGCAAAATGAGCCGGGTTGTCGCAATGGTTAGGCCTAGACGATAAAGCGTTACCAGAAGAAGGACTGACGGGAAGGTCGAAAAATCAACCGGACGCAGCACATACATCGAGACAAACAAAATAAGAAGAGAAATCGAAAAACTAAACGCAAGCAAAAGATCAACCAACAAACGGGGCAGTGGCAGCACCATCACCATTAGAATGATAACGACACTCAGGCTTAAAACTAAGTCTGCGTTTCTAAATCCCGCTTTTTCTTTGTTCAATACGGCTGCCATATTATCCTCGGACTAAAGCCTCTGTTCCTTGCCCCTGCAGGCGACCCTCGCCCCGCAGCTTGTAGACATAGACCAATATTTCCGCGACCGCGCGGTAAAGATGGGCCGGAATCTCTCCGCCAATTGAGACCGTCTTAAAAATATCTTGTGCCAATGGTTTATTTTCAACCAGGGGCACACCATTGGCCGTCGCGATTTCACGAATCTTTTGCGCCATAAAATCAGCTCCCTTTGCAACGACACGCGGCGCACTCATGTTGTCGGGATCATAAGAAAGCGCAATCGCCAAATGGGTCGGGTTGGTAATCACCACGGCCGCTTTGGGCACTTCAATCATCATGCGTTTTCGCGCCATCTGTCTTTGAATCGCGTGAACCCGAGCTTTGATCAACGGATTTCCTTCTGTCTGTTTTAACTCCTCCTTCATTTCCTGCGGGGTCATCCGTAACTGCTTCTCACGCTCCCACCATTGATACCCAAAATCAAGCACTCCAATCACCAAAACAACCAGTCCGGAATAGAACAAAATGCGAACCGTAACCCGCGCAATATCGGCGATAATCGTATCGGGTGCCATTTGCGTTGAGACGAGAATCTGCGGAATATCGTGTTCCACAATTTTATAAACGACAAAGCCAATGACCAAAAATTTCAAAGAGGTCTTGGCCAACTCAAAAAAAGCGGTCATCGAAAAAATGCGCGAGAATCCAGCGATTGGATCCACGCGGTCCCAGTTGGGCATTATTCCCTCGCTGCTCCAGAGCAATCCATACTGGCCGACCGAAGAGAAAACGGCAATCAAACAAAAAAGACTCACAATCGGAACAATAATCCAAAGCGTGCTGCCAATCAGTGTCACGATGAGATGATGCAGATTTTCGGGTGAGGTCGGGGAAGGAAACGCCAATGACCAATTTAATGACGCGATGTTAATAAATTGTGTCACAGAACTCTCCCATAAAGAATGGACAATGAGGGCCGCACCTAATATCATCGCCGCTGAAATCAGTTCGCGGGATTTGGCAACATTCCCTTTCGCCCGCGCCTCATCTTTACGCTTCTGCGATGCGGGTAGATTTTTTTCAGTATACTGTTCTTCTGAGTCCGCCATTGTTGTTACCCTATGTCCGCTTCATGTGCATCAGTAAATCGACTAAGTGCCTTTCCATTTGTCCCCCCATCTGCTCCTTCAAGAGACCGACATAAAGCGAAAGAGAAAATCCAAAAACCATCAGACCAATCCCAATGGTCAGCGGAAAACTAAACATAAAAACCTGAATCTGCGGCACCACTCGGGAGATCACCCCCATGGCGATCTGCGCCAAAAGTAAGGCTACAGTAATAGGAGCAGCAATTTTCATGCCAAGAATGAAAAGCTCCGATCCCATCCGAATAATTTGTTGGATCAGCGGCCCTTGGATTGTAAATCCCAATGTGGGGACCGCTTGGAAGCTGAACATCATGGCACGAATCACAGAATGATCCCCGTGAATGGACACAAAGATCAACGCGGCAATGGCCATATAAATCTGACGCATCAGGGAGACTTGCTGATTAGAGATCGGATCAAACGCGTTGGCCACGCCAAACCCAATCTGCATCCCGGCCACCTCTGCACCAAGCTCCACCGCGGCAAAAACCATTCTCGTGCCAAATCCAATCAACATGCCAATCGTGATCTCTGATAGGAGTCCTTGGATCAGCAGCCCCAACGAGATTTGCGCAGGCGGGGTGGGCGAAGGCGGCGTAAATTCTCCGGAAACAACGGGAAACAGGACGAACGTCATGCCAACGACCAATAGCGCCTTCACATAAACAGGGGTTCCGCCACCGCCGAGGATCGGAAGCGCCGTCACAAACGAGGCGATACGTGTCAGAATAAATAAAAAGGTGAGCTGGTTTTCCCAGATGAGTTTAACAAATGAGCCGATGGTATCCA
Organism: Nitrospirota bacterium; assembly: GCA_038067655.1. Taxonomy (GTDB): domain Bacteria; phylum Nitrospirota; class Nitrospiria; order SBBL01; family SBBA01; genus JACPZM01. The sequence goes on along the minus strand of JBBTNS010000048.1, from coordinate 32,153 downwards.
TCGAGGCGATGGGACTCATTGCGCCAACAATATCCATTGACGGAATGGGATTCATTGAGACAATGGGATCCATATCTCATCACCTAATATAGGTTGGAATATTGATGAGCAGGTTGGTAGTAAAGCCGACCATCAGAGAGAGCATCCACGGGAAGAAAAAAATCATGGCCAGCGCAACCCCTAAAATTTTTGGCAAGAAAGACAATGTCGCTTCGTTGATCTGTGTCATCGCTTGAAAGAGGCTGACGATTAAACCAATCACCAGTGTGGTAATTAAGATCGGCGCGGAAAGAAGGAGCGCCGTCTCGATGGTGCGTTGTCCCATTTCAATGACAAATTCAGGTGACATATTTTCCTTTCTAACCCCATCCCCACCAACCTCCCCTTGAAGGGGAGGTATTCATTCGGCGCACTCACGCAAAACTTTTAACGAGAGACCCCACGATCAAATACCAGCCGTCAGCCAATACGAATAAAATCAACTTGAACGGGAGAGAGACCATGACAGGAGGAAGCATCATCATACCCATTGACATCAAGACCGATCCCACCACGATATCAATAATAAGAAACGGCAGAAAGATCAAAAACCCAATCTGAAAAGCGGTACGCAATTCGCTGATCATAAACGCGGGAATCACCACATGGGTCGGAATGTCCGATTCATTTCTCGGCCGACCGATCTTGGTAATATCCACAAAAAGTGATAGGTCTTTTTCTCGAACCTGCTTTAACATAAATTTACGAATTGGCTCGGACGAGCGTTTCAGCGCTTCTTGCTGGGTAATCTCTTCGGCAATATAAGGCTGTAACGCCTCTGTATTAATCTTAGTAAGAATCGGAGACATAATAAAAAGGGTGAGGAAAAGGGCCAATGAAATCAGGACCTGATTCGGCGGCGCCTGCTGCGTCCCCAATGCCTGTCTTAAAAACGAGAGCACAACGATAATCCGGGTAAAGGAAGTCATCATAATAAAGATCGCTGGCGCCAAAGAGAGAATCGTGAGTAAAATCAGGATCTGAAGACCGACTGAAAACGGCTTATCCACACCGCCAAACTGGACGGTCATCAAAGGATCGGGCTGCGGAATGATCTCCGGCGCAACGGATTTGGTCACCTCTTGGGCAAAAACAATCGTATCCATGCCTACAAAAGAGAAGGCGAATAAGAGAATGAATCCCCAAAAAATAAAAGGTCGGTGTCTCATAATGCCCCCTTGATTTGCTGCAAATTGGGCGTGAGCGGGAATTTATCCATTTGCGTGAGTAAGGAGATTTGGTTGGGTGTGATCCCGACTAAAAGAAATGACCCGCCCACTTCGATGAGGGCAATCTCTTTTTTTGCCCCAAGATAAGAAACCGCAAGAATTTGAATCGGAGAGTTTTTGAGTCCAAATTTCGGAAGGACAAAGCGTTTGCCCAGATAGGCCGTTGTCGCAATTGCCCCGAGCACCACCAAGAGTGCTCCTCCCATTTTAAGTAATCCTAAAAAAAGTTCCATCACCGCGCTCCATTTTATCTTTCTCCTAAGAGGCGGGGATGGCCATCCCCATTTCCAATCGAGAAAGATTTTTTATTTGTTCAATGTTTGTATTCGCTCCTCCGGACTGACAATGTCAATAATCCGAACCCCAAACGTCTCATTCACAACAATCACTTCACCCCGTGCAATCAGCTTCTCTCCAATAAAAATATCCATCGGGTCTCCCGCAATTTTTGAAAGCTCAATAATGGAGCCTGGCCCAAGGTGCAGCAAATCTTTAATCAACATCTTAACGCTGCCCAACTGAACCGTGACTTTTAGCGGCACGTCCAGCAAGAGATTAATATTGCCGGTAATCGGCGGACGGCTGCTGACCGATTTTGGGTCTAAATTGGCAAACGTGGCGGGCTTCTCTTCCGTTTTCACAGCCTCCTCTTCTTGTATGCCCGCATCAGATTGTTCTTGAATTTCTTCGTCCGCCACGTCTATTCTCCTTTAAGTACCCCTAAAAACCTACGGAATCCTTGTGTTTAACCGATTTTGATTGCCGCGCGAAGCGTAACGCCGTGCGCAGCACTCAACAAGATACCGTTTCCACAATGGACTGAATCTGAAAAGCCCGTTTCCCTTTGTAGGCCCCAGTCTGGCCGTAAAACTTGGGAAGCCCTTCAACCGATAATGCCAAATCCTCATGGACGTTTTGATTCAGCATCACCAAATCACCCACTTCCAAATCTACAATCTCCGGAACCGTCAACGTCGTTTCCCCTAGCACACCAGCGACCGACACATAACATGCCTCGGTTAAGTGGTTATGAAGCGCATCACCCGCCGCCTCCGGCTGTGGCGCGATTTCTCCGCCAGGGCCACCATAGATTTTCCTTCGGAGCCGATCAAAATGAGAAAACGCAAAACAGAAAAAAAACTCCTCCCCTTTGTCGTTCATCTCAATCCGAAAACGGGAAGTCACCACCAAATCTTTGTCCGCTAGCACCCTCATGTTTCGAATATTACAATCGGATCGAATCAAGGAGAGCACCACAGGATGAACCGGCTGCCATGCCTTATTAAATTCATGAAGAATGGTATCCACCGTTCTCTCGATAAACCGCCTTTCAATCATTGTGTGATCGCCCTCGCCTCTTAAAAACAGCTTTCCCTTTCCGCCTAAGGCAAGATCAAACATGAAATAGACCACACTGGCCGGCATGACCAAAAGTGCCGCATCAGTCAACGGAGCTACTTTTAGAAGACTGATATAGCTCATGGGTAAAATCTGTCCAACCGTGCCACCGAATTTTACGGTGTCCACCCCGGCTGAAGTGACCGTCACTTTCCTTCGAATCGCCTTGCACAGTGCCGCCTCAATGTGCGGGAGAAACCGATCGGACACCGCTTTCATCGTCATGGCGGGACTCAACGTGACATAATGATTAACATCGGTCAGATCATATTTGAGCGAATCGGCTGGTGATGACGAGAAGCTGGTATCAACGTTCCCGTCCTTGACGCCCTTTAAGAGGGCATCCATCTCTTCTTGTGATAAAATTGGCTCTGCCATAACGCCTCTTTTACTGGGCAACAAAATCGGTGAAAAATGCCGACTTGACCCTTCCTCCCTTAACAATATTTTTCACCCGTTCCAAGATTTCGTCTCTCAATTCCATCTTGCCCTGCACATTGCTCACCATTTCATATTCCTTACTGGAAAGCAGCATCAGGATACTATCTCGAATCTCCGCCACATGCGGATCAACAAAACGAGTACACTCCGCCTTCGCTAATTTGAGCTTGACCGTCACCTTCAGGAACTTCACATCTCCCGCCCCGGAAAGATTAACGATAAAGGGATCTAAGCTATAGGTCTCGGAGATAACCGCTGCCTTGGGCGCGCCATGGCCCCCTGCAGCAGGAGGTGCGGGACATTTTACTTTCTCACCGCCGCCTTCTTCTCCATGACCGCCAGCAGCCGCTTCTTCCCCATGTTCTCCTTCTCCGCCTTCAGCATGCTCTCCTTCCTTAGCGTGTTCTCCTTCTTCGGCATGCTCTTCTCCTTCCTCGGCATGCTCTTCACCTTCTTCGGCGTGATCTTCTCCTTCTTCACCATGCTCACCCTCTTTGGCTTCCACATGGGCTTTCCCTTTTTTCCCTTTTGTATCCTCAGGCCCCTTCATGAACTTCAAGAAATAAACAGCGCCGCCAATCAGCAACACGACAAGAAGGCCGATAATGATCCATAAGATCGGCAACCCCTTCTTTTTGGGTGCTTCTCCGTGTTCTCCCTCTTTTCCTTCTTCTGGTTTTTCTTCCGCCATGGAATGTTTCCTCCTTTAATTAAAAATCTGTTACCCTTCTACCTTGCAATGACTATGCCATCTTCTGAATGGCCAAGTTTACTATACTTTGTGGAATTTTGTAACGATTGAATATGAAAAATGTCAATTATTTGTGACAATACGCCATTTTATTGACACTAGGGCATATTTTTCTGGTACTGATTCGTCGCCCGTTGCCCCACTCGAAGATGACCCAACAGCTGGCTGATTTCAGACTGCTCTTTTTTAAGTAAGACTTCTTTCTTGGAATCCATCGCATGAATTTGATTCGCCAGTTGAATCAGTCGCCTTTTTTGGGCTAGAAAATCACCGACAGTTTTTGGGTCTTCCCTTGGGCTTTCAACCGAAATCAGCTGCGAGATCTCCTCATAGATTAAATTGGCTTTCTGCAGCGTCTCTTGTCGGGTCTCCTCGATGACAGTCAAACGGTCTATGTTGGCTTCCAGATTCTCCGATTCAGCTGTTTGAGCCAACAGATCTTCATAAAGTCGTTCAATATCCTCTAGAAGATCAGAGAGCGAAGCAGCCATCCCGTTACTTTGTATGGGAGAAGGGAGAAACTGCAATGCTTTCCCACGCCTCTTTTAAGGGAGTTAACAGATGAAGGACTTCATCAAATAATTCCAAAGCCGGCTGACAGCGAAGCGTGAAGATTTTTTTGATTATCAGTTGGTAATAATCGGCCAATTGAAGGGCAACCGCCCCACCGGCCTCCAAATTAAGAGTGCTCATGAGTTCAAGCAGTATCTCTATCCCCTTTGACAGATATTTGTTCATTATTTTGTGGTTATCCGCCAAAAAGGCGCGTTTCGCCGCAGTAACAGAACAGGCCATCTCCTCGTAAAGAATCACGACAAGGCGTTCCGGGCTGGCCAACGTCACATTCAATTCGTGGTAATGATTGTATCCGTTATTCAAGTGATTACCCCTTATCTGCTTGAGCTACTCCTATTTCTTTGCTGCACAAAACTAGTGACACTTTCAAGTTGCTGGATTTGGCGGTCTAATGCAGAGCCTGTCCCCTGAATCTTCGTTAAAGCGGCTTCCAGTTTTGCAAATTTCTTGCGGGTTTTTCTCTCAAAATCTTTAACAGCCTCCTCTAGACGCAGAATCTCTCCCTCAATCCGGCTGTTCGTATCGAATAGTCCTCTTTCCGCAGAGGGAATTCTTCCGGACCTTCCGTCTATCATTCCCAAGATCGCCTTTTCAATCTGATCGGCGATTCCGGATGTCGGAATCTTTCCGGTTGGATCGGTCGCTCTATCAATCTTGGCAAAGACGCGGCCGACCGCAACAGAATCTTCCTGAAGCGCCACCTCAAGTACAGAGGCGTCGATTGTGAGGGTTCCGTCCGACTCAAAGACGCCGCTTCTCCTTAGCGTAATACCCACATCAGAAAAATTCTTAAACGCGCCCTCTAAGTCGGGCACATTTTTATGCGGTAACAGCCGCAGCGTATTATAAACGGACTGAGCCGTTATGTTCCCAAGAAGGGGCCCCCTCCTTTCACTGTTTACATCAAATTTCTGCGAAGCTTTTAAGCCTAAAATGGCCTCATTATAAGCTGCGACAAATGCCTCAATCTGGCTCTTGACCAAACTCGTATTGGCAGAGCGATTGATTTCGATATCGGCATCGATGTCTGTCTTTTTAAGTAGGGTCAGCGTTAAACCGCTGATCGCATCGCTGATCGTATTGGTGGACCTTGTGAGTGTCTCCCCATCCAAAATAAAAACGGCATCATTCGCTACTTGTACCTCGGTTAGATTTTTAATGTCGTCCGGAGGAGCCAGTTTCGGGGTATAACGCAATTGGGACAGCCCGGATGTATCTTGGTGATTTCCATCATCATCTACAACATTAACTTCAATCGTATTCTCTGTGCCCGCTTGAGACGACTGCAACACTAACTTATAGACTTGGTCTTTGGACTTAATGACAGAGGCTATCACTCCCGCTCCCGCGGCATTAATCTTATCCCGGATACCAGTCAAGTTTGATTGGGCAACTTCAATTTTAATGGCGGTTTCTAGACGGCTTCCAATCTTAATTTTTAACGTGCCCGTCCCAACCAAAGCAGTTGAAGCGGTAAAAACGCCCGAATGTAATTTCTGGGCGCTTGCCAATGTGATCACCTGATTAATTGTTGAAGAACCGATGGTTGCGGCCGATGAATCATTCACCGTCACGGCAACCGTTCCCGAATCAGTAGAGGTCGCTGATTTCGACTGGAAGGAACGAAACGACTGAAGAGGAGAAACGGCTGTCTTTAGGCCAGAGAGCGCGGTCCGTAACGTGGAAAACGCGGTAATCTTTGCCGTCACCACCGCCTGACGGCGTTTTATCGCATCAATCGGCTGCCGTTCAACGGCAGCTAATTGTTTGACAATCGACTCGACATCGATCCCTGAGGAACCAGCCCTTTCCGTCCGTATCATAAAAATCCTTCTCTGGCCGCGCAAATAGAACAAAATGGGTTAAAGAAACGCCATTGCTTAAAAGCAAATAGACATGCGGCTGAACAAAACGCCATTCTGGCACCCCTAGAAACCCTGAGGTGGCTATTTCCCTAAACAACTTTATCAATCACCATACCCAATGTCTGTGTAACCGCCAACTCTCGATCCGATGGAATCTGAAGAATGACCTCCCCAGAGTCGGGCTGAACAACCTGAATCAAGACGCGTCCAGACTTCTGATCATTTACAAATTGAATGATCGCGTCGCTCAGCGTTTTCCCCGATTCCTGAGGAATTTCAACCGGCGCAGCCGTGCTCCTCCCGTTTGACCCCTGGGAAAACGACTGTACATTAAAATTTTGAACACTTTCTACCTGCATCTACTTACTTTTCTCCCTTCTTAAATAATATTCTCTCACTACCTTCTAAACATTACGTTCTTAACAATGCCAAAACGGCTTGCGGTATGGTATTCGCCTGCGCCAATATCGCAATACCAGCCTGTTGCAAGACCTGTGCCCTTGTCAACTGTGCGGTTTCCTCGGCAAAGTCGGCATCTAAAATCCGGCTTTGTGCGGTTCTCGTATTTTCAACCACCGATTCCAGATTGGTGACCGCCGATACAAACCGATTTTGAATCGCACCTAAATCCGCCCTAAGAGAGCTGATAAAATCCAACGCGCTGGTTGCAATCAAAAGTGCCTCTTTTGTCGTTTCTTCTGTAGAAAGACTCACTGAAGAAAGTGAAGTAAAATTAGAGGTTTGTGATCCGCTCTCGGCGGAACCTGAAAAAAATAGGCTTGTAGATTCTTCCGCATCCGATGTCACCGTGAACGCCTTAAACGAATTAAATTTAACAACCCCACCCACGGTCACACTATCCGTATCGCTATTCTCTTCAAGCACCACAAATTCAGACCCATTAATTCCTCGAACGGTGATGTCGGTCTTGTCCGGTTGAATGCTCGCGGGATCTTCGCCAGCCCCTGGAATACGATCATTTCTAAATTTCTCAATACTAATATTCACTCCGCCGTTTTCAAGGGCAATTGCGCCGACATCTAAACCTGTCTCCTCATCTCTTATCCCCACAACGCGCGCCCGAATACCGGTGACCCCAACTTGATCATTGATCGCAGATACCAAATCGCGCAACCCGTCTTCGGTATCATCGGTTATTTGGGCAGAAATAGAGACCGCATTAGAGACTTGATCGTCTCCGCCCTGGTCACCAAATACCTTCGCATTGAGGCCATAAAGTTGAAACGATATCTTCTGCCCCTCTCCACCGACGTCGGCGCCAAAGAGATTCTCTAACGTGACATAGGTCGTTGCGGCCGCTGTCACGCCGGTTTGCGCCTCGACAGAATTAACCTTCTCCGCAATAGATTTGGCCGACTCTCCCTCTCTAATCCCGACTATCGCACCAGAGGGTCCACTACTCACCCCCCGTATGGTGATTGACTGGGCCTGAACAAAGTTTATGGGGGCCTCTCCTTGTAGCTCCCCCTGACGGGCCGCACCAATGGCAAATTCCCTCGTGTTATCTGTTGTCGTAGAGTAATTTCCAATGTTGAATGCAGAGACCAATGGAATGCTTAGCCGAATGACCTGTTCTGACCGAAGCCCCACTTGGAATTCCGCGTTGACAATCTTCCCGGTTAACATCTTTTTCCCGTTAAATTCGGCCTCTTCGGCCAGCCGATTGATTTCTTGTTTTTTGGTCAGGACGTAATTATTTAACAAACCGCGATCCGTTGGACTCTGCGAGGCCTTAGATGCCTGCACCGCCAACGACTGAATCTCCAGCAGACTAGCACTCACCCCTTCTAGTGCGGAGTCTGCAGATTGTACAAAGCTAACCGCATCCCCAGCATTCCCAATCGCCTTCCTGAGACTGCTGATTTGCGCGGTCAGTCTCTGACTGATGGCCAAACCCGCGGCATCGTCTCGTGGAGAGTTAATCTTGGAACCGCTTGAAATTCTTTCCAACGAAGTCGATAAAGACGACTGCGTCTTATTAAGATTGAGTTGCGCTCTCAGCGAACTCAGATTCGTATTTATGACTAAAGCCACGGCTAGCCCTCCTTGTAATTAAACGGACACATCACCCCTAGTGTGCTTATCGGACTCCCAATACAAAAACTTTAGGGTGTCCTGGCCTTCCAGTAGAAAAACTTTAGGAATTTATTGCGGAGTTAGAATAATACCGACCAGAGTGAAATACAAGACGATATACCTATATTTACTATCATACCACATTTTTTAAAAAATGCCACAAAAGTGATCGTCATTGTCAGTGACAAATAGAGATGGAAGGTTTCAGAGCACATAATCTGGAAGGTACGGTTACAGAAACAGGACCCGTCCCTGCGGCAACCGATGTCCCTGCTGGTTCAGCCGCTGACAAAAATCTGAGCGAAACAATCCACCTTCGTCCCATCCCCAACTTATCAAACCACCCTAGTGGTAGAGAGACGGGCAATGTAATTCACCGTTTTTGTACGCGCCCACCACTCAATAGTGATATCTAAGTTGTGCAAGCAAAATGGAATCTTCAATGACTTTGTAAACAATGCGGTGCTCATCATTTATACGACGAGACCAATATCCTTTGAATGCGTGTTTTAGTGGTTCGGGTTTCCCAATTCCGATAAAAGGTGTTCGGATGATTTCTTTAATCAGTTGATTGATGCGTGCGAGGGTCTTCTTATCCGTTTCTTGCCAATATAAGTAATCTTCCCAAGCGAGATCGGCAAAAATAAGTTTCACTCAAATAGCTCGCGAACGATACCGTTTTCCGATTCGAGTTGCGCAATGGCTTCAATCAACCGGGAAGCATTCTTAGGACTTCGAATGAGGTACGCGGTTTCTTCCAAAGCTTTAAAGTCTTCTAAAGACATCATAACAACCGATTGTTCAGAATTACGCGTAATGATTATCGGATCGTGATCATCACAAACATGGTCCATCGTTTTGGCCAAATTAGCTCTGGCACTTGTGTAAGTAATTGCGTTCATGAGCCTCCCGTACAGATAAATGTACATCATGCAATTGGAGAAATCAAGAAATCTCACAACAAATGTGATTCTTCTTTATCCCCATCAGGGCAACCACGGGGGGTTGCCCCTACTCCTACGCTGTCATTCCCGAATGCTTCTATCGGGAATCCAGAATGTAAAACAAAACACAAACCACTGGATTCCCGCTTAAAAATTGCGGGAATGACGATATACTTCTGACTCGTCCCGCAGGGGCGTCATTCCGGAATGCCCCTATCCGGAATCCATGGTCAAAAAATATCTGGATTCCGGCCAGAAAGAGTCTATCTTATCCTCACCCACGGGAAACACGGAAGCGCCCTATTATTTTTGCTTATCAAAGACCTCTCCAAAATTTTGCTTGCCATGAATGATGGCAAGAATTTCTATCCTGTTGGCAGATATTTCATAAATCAGGCGATAAGAATAGAGAATCAATTCTCGTATGTTTGGATGACTTATTTCTGGAACCATCCTGCCCACTTTAGGAAAGTCTGCTAACGCTTCCGATTTTTCAATAAACTCTTGAGATACCTTTATCGCATAGTATTTTGAGTCCGTTGCGATATAATCATATATCTTTCTCAAATCTTGTTTTGCGGGAATGGACCAAATTACCATTTGTTCATTTCTTCTCTCAACGACTGGATTGAAATGACGTTTCCTTTTTTGATGGCTTCTTCTCCTTTTTTTATCTTATCTATTACATAGAGCCTATACATTATTTCGTCGATATCAGCTGATTCGGGCAATTTTGATATGGCGTCAATCGCCTCTTCTTTTAAGGTTTCCATCTTGTGTCTCCTATTAAAATTTTCCTCCATATAAAAAGAGTGCCATTCCTTATACCGACCCAACACCTGTCTCTGGATTCCGGATTAAACATTGCCGGAATGACGACACGCTTTTTCACGCCGGACTTTGACGTTACCCTTCGCCAACCTTGCTATTGAATTGCCCCTGTTGTAATTATTGAAGAAGGACTCGTCCCTGATGGAACCGCCGTCCCTGCCGTCAATGCCCCTGTGGTCTGATGGATAGTATACACAGAGATGTCCTGGGAACCCCTATTAGCCGCATACGCAACCTTGTTTAACTTATCTTCTCTTTCAGAATTGTCGCCCAATCCGTTTGTGGTTGTCGCTTTTTAGCCTCTTGATTCAAATAAGAAAATAGATTGTAAAGGTCATCCCTAGTCTCGAATTGTTTAGAGTCCTCTTCGACCATCTCTTTAACAAATACAAAAGGGGTTTTTGACATCTCAACAAAATGCCTAAAATCAATAAGACATTGCTTCATTGACTCCTCATCTATTTTTGTTTCTTCAGCGGTTCCCACCTTTATGCGGCTCAACTCGGAATAGGAATTTGCCCTATTGTAGAATGCAGGCCAGAATCCTGGATCTTCGTCAATGGCCTTGGTAAAATTCCCAATTGCTTTGTTGAGTGCCTCTCTTCGATTCTCGATTATTGTAGAAGTACTGTTTTGAGAAGGTGTGTCCTTTTTTGCGATCTCTATTTGAATAATCGCCTCTTGCATATATGCCATCGCCTTAAGACGCTTATCGCCCTTCTTCTCTGCCAAACGCATAAACTGACTAGAGACTTTCTCCGCCTCTGAAAAGTTCTTTTGCTTCCAATATGCTGCTGCAAGAATGTAGTCTTGTAAGGGGTGTTGGCTTTTCGGAGTGGCTAGATTATCAATAACAGTCCCGTAGCTCCCTTTACGATACAGCAAAATGCTTTCCGCTAACGCTGCAATAGGACTTCGGCGTTCCGCTGGTAAGTCACGCTCCATATTCTTCAGGTTCTGAACGTGGGCCTCAATGGCAGCAACCACTGCCATACTGCCAGGATCGGGAAAGCCAAGCGCAGCCAATTCCAACAATGCGCTGTTTAGGTTTTTTTCCGTCGCCTCTATTGCATAGCTATATTGCACAAAGAGGGATCGGAAAGTAATAAGCTCTGAGTGGATTTCTCCCATTTTGGTGAACCATCTAAAACCGGTTGGCGCAGACGTGGCAGTGGATGTCGACTGGCTTGCTTCTTTCAATTCATCATTTATATACATCGCGTAACTGACCACAAGAAAATTTCGGTATTGGGCATTGATTTGATCCATTGGGTCAAAAAGTGATTTTGCAGTGGTATTAGCTGCAACCTCAGCAAATTTCTCTCCATCGCTCGCTTTCACGACAGCCGCCCAATCGGAGACATAAGTCGGCAATGTTTTTTCGGGATTGCATAGAATCGCAATCTCTCTGGTTCCCACCTTTCGGTATTGCCAAGCACTAGGACCCACACAAGTTTTTGCCCAGTAAGAAGTGCATCCCATGCAAAGGAACACAGCAAGAACAATACTGAATCTCAATGTTTTTGCAACCATATCCTCGCCTCTCTTTTTCAATAAAAATTGTTGTAGGGAATCCCGTATTGCCTAGGAGCATCCAATGCCCTGTATCACCGAAGGCTATTCCCTTACTGAAGGAAAGTCAATAACGAGATCAAGCCTGTCAGTGACCAATAGAGATGGACGGCTTCAGAGCACATCATCTGGAAGGTTTTGAGGTACCCTTTTTTGAGAAAGGAGGGTGCTGATGAGACCAATCGTCAATAAGTTGGCTGATACTTATTTGTTTTTATTTTTACGAAACAATATACTGACATCATTCCATATTGAAAAGACAATGGGGATCCTACAAAAAAAAACCATTCTTCTGGCACTGACAACCGGGCTGACCGGTCTTGTGATTGGGCTACTCCCATTTGGCATTGAACTCGAAGAGCGGATCGGATTGTCATGGCTTTTTCATCTTCGAGGCGGAAAAGAACCACCACCAGAGGTGGTTATTATCTCTCTAGATAAAGAATCAACCCAAGGACTAGGTCTCCCAGATAATATATCAAGATGGCCCCGTTCCCTGCATGCCGATCTTGTGAATAAGCTATCCGATCAAAAACCAGCCGTGATTGCCTTTGATATTAATTTCAAAGAATCCTCTGAAGAGGACTTCATTTTTGCCCAGGCCATGACCCACGCCAAGAACGTTGTCCTTTTCCAACAGATCGAGAGAGAACGTTTTTTGCCACAAGAGGCAAGCGACTCTCATCTTCCCAATATCCACATTCAGCGAATTATTTCCCCCGCCCCCCTATTGGCACAAGCGGCAGCGAAAATGGCTGTTTTCCCCCTTCCAAAGATTCCCGTTCAGGTCAGCCAATATTGGCAATTTAAGGATGGCAACCCCAATTTGCCAACGCTACCGGTTGCCGCATTCCAGATATTTTCCCAAGTGCAGCATCGGCCTTCCCCGCCACCTTTGTTTCAGCACCAAAGCGTTTATCTTAATTTTTACGGCCCGCCACGAACGATTACAACCATTTCTTACGACCAAGCCAGTAAACTGCCAAAGCCCCTCACCTTCAACGGGAAAGCACTTTCTCTGAAACGAAAAGCAGTTTTTATCGGATTGTCGGAAACGACACCCGACCGCCAAAAAGATGGGTTTTATACCGTTTTCTCCCGTGCCGACGGATTAGACATGAGCGGCGTTGAGATTGCGGCCACTGCCTTTGCCAATTTATTGGAAGATCAGCCCGTCTCCCCGCTTCCTTTTTTGGGATGGATACTCGTTCTGCTGCTCTTTGGCGTTATCATTGGAGCGATTTGTTCTGTCTTTCCACTTGTTTTTACAATAGGATGCGCTATTTTGCTTCTACTGCTTTATATCGGGTTGGCCTTTTTTCAATTTAAGTGGGCGAATACATGGTCTCCATTGGTCATCCCAATCCTGATTCAAATGCCCATAGCACTTTTAGGCGCGATTGTAATTCATTACCGGCGGGCCAAGGAGACCGACCGTTTAAAATCAGAAGCAATGGCACAGTTGTCTCACGAAATACGAAATCCGCTTGCCGCGACAAAGGGATATCTTGATAATCTGCGGGATAAAATTGCAGGCGATTTAACAGAAAAACAGCAAAGTTATATCAGCCGAATGACGATGAACATGGATCGGCTCAATCGGATGGTTCAGGACCAACTGAATCTTTCCCAAATTGAGTCAGGGAAAATAACGGTTTCGCTCGCACCGCTTGCATTATATGATCTTCTTTCCGAACGGGTCGAAGCGATGCGGATGCTTTCTGCGCGAAAGCAGATTGAGATTTTGCTTCATCCATTTGAGGGAGAAAACGTGGTGATGGGAGATCGAGATAAGATGGACCAGATTTTTACGAATCTTCTGGATAACGCAATTAAATTCACCCCTCAAAACGGGAAGGTCACAATTACCTGCCATCAGCAGGGAAAATCGCTTGAGATATCCATACAAGATCCCGGGGTTGGGATTCCCATCAAGGAGCAAGATAATATTTTCAAACGGCTGCATCAGGTGGAAAATGGCCAGCCAAAACAAGGAAAAGGGGTTGGCCTGGGATTGTTCATCGTGAAGCAACTCGTCGAGCTGCAAAAAGGAACGATCCGTGTCAAAAGCGGCCTTCCCGATCCGGGAACCCAATTTATTGTGACGTTTCCGATCCTCCCCCAATAGGCCCCCCGCACCTGTCAAGAAAGTTGTATCTGATTGACCCTGATCTAAGCTGCGGTGTATACCCTTGACCATGCAACATAAACACGCCCCCCTCATTGAAAGCTTTTCCAACGCACTAAAACAACTCCCCGTTGGGCCATCCGATCGAATTGTGGTTGCCGTTTCAGGCGGTGCCGACTCGATGTGTATGCTGCATCTACTCAAGCAATTATTTCCTCCCTCCCATTTACACGTCGCACATCTCAATCACGGCTTTCGTGCCGAATCAGTAGCAGAGGCCGAGTTTGTCTCAAATCAATGTAAGCTATGGGGAATTTCATGCACCATCGAGAAACATCCTGTCTCCCAAATATGCAAAGAAAAACACCTTTCCAAACAAGAAGGGGCACGCATTGTTCGATACGATTTCTTAAAAGAAGTAGCCCAATCAGTCGGGGCAAAATGGATTGCGCTGGGACATACACAAGACGATCAGGTAGAGACCATTTTACAAAATCGATTAAGAGGCGCCGGAATGGTAGGGCTTCGGGGAATGCCGACGACAAGAAACGTGGGAGATGCGGTCATCATTCGGCCAATGCTTGCCATCACGAGAGAGGCCATTTTGTCGGAATTAAAAGCCGCTCAAATTTCGTTTGTGGAAGACCCATCCAATCAGGACAAAAAATATTCAAGAAATAAAATCCGGCACGAATTAATCCCAATACTTCAAACCTACAATCCCAATATCAAAAAAGTATTGCTGCGGGAGAGCCTGTTATTAGAAGAAGAAAACCGGTTTATTGAAAATTATATGGCCGAGCTTCTTCCAAAAATAAACGCTGTAGAATCGGGAGTGCACGGTCATCCGCCGCGACCGCTTTGTGTTTCATTTGATATTTCGTTATTTTTGCCTTTACCCCTGGCCTTGCAGCGACGTTTTTTGCGATGGGGTATTTGCGCCATGACCGGCCATTTGACGGGGATCTCCTTTGATGCAACTGAACGTATTTTAAGTCGAATGCCAAACGCGTTTGCCTTGTCTTTACCACACGGCATTTTAGCGCGTGGAACGAAAACAGAACTAACCCTATCGGTCGCTCCTTTCTTGGAAAATCCTTTGGCCATTGAAATTGCTTTGGAGCCTGCCGAGATTTCTATCCCCCAGTGGAACATCGCGCTTTCTATCTGTAAAGTAGATCAGCCCTCGCATGACACCGTGCGCAGCACTGCTTTTTTTGATCTCGATAAAATTTCATCTCCGGTTACAATCAGGAGATGGACTCCGGGTGATCGTTTTGTTCCGTTTGGGATGAACGGCCAACATAAGAAGTTACACGATTTTTTTATTGATATGAAAATTCCAAAATCAGAACGAAATAAAATTCCCATTTTGGTTTGTAAAGAAGGGATTCTCTGGGTAATGGGCTATCGGACGGATGAGCGGTTTTCTGTCACGACGAAGACAAAAAATATCTTACAACTCAAGATGGGGATCATATAGAAACTGGACGAGATTCCCGTCCGGGTCGTTGACATAAAACGAATAACTTCCATCTCGGTGCAAACGTACCGGCTTCACAATGGCAATCCCAACCTCTTCCATTTTTGCGGCAATCTGATCTACCCCTGTTTTGTTTGGCACCATAAAGCCGAGATGATCCAGTGGATGAGCACCTTCTTGAATAAAAGGCGTGTCTTTAGGTATTTGATGGAGTGCCAAATTATCTTTTCCAAGAGAAAGATAAAGATTATCCGTGTCTGGCTCCCAAACCACTCTCATTCCCAGCAAGTCTTGATAGAACGCACGAGACCTTGCGAGGTTTCTCACGCGTAAAGCAAGATGCCATAATCCGGAAAGTGGCAGTGTGTTTTGATCTGTATTCATGGGTGTCGAAACAGTAGCATAACCTTCATCGGACAGACAATAATGCCCCAGTATTTTTGACTTGCTATCAATCTCTCCAATTGATACACTCCTGCGACTCTTATGGAAAGACCAAAACATATTCATCTGATCGCGATTTCAGGGGTGGGCATGGCCGCATTGGCCGGCCTGCTCAAAAAGGCTGGCTATGCAGTTGCAGGCTCTGATACGGGCGTTTTCCCTCCAATGAGCACCCTCTTAGAGCGAGCAGAGATTTCATGTAAAGTGGGGTTTGATGCCAGTCACATTAGTCCCGAAACCGACTGCGTCATCATCGGCAATGCGGTCAGTCGTGATAACACGGAGGTGGTTGAGACAATCCGGCGCGGCATTCCTTATTACTCCTTTCCAGAAGCGTTAAAGCGATTTTTCCTTCATGAGAAAAAACCGCTGGTGGTCGCAGGAACGCACGGCAAAACCACGACCACGTCTTTGCTCTCATTTGTGCTCCATTTTGCAGGCCTTGATCCGGGGGTGATGG
The DNA here is from genome assembly GCA_038067655.1 of Nitrospirota bacterium. Taxonomy (GTDB): domain Bacteria; phylum Nitrospirota; class Nitrospiria; order SBBL01; family SBBA01; genus JACPZM01. The sequence goes on along the minus strand of JBBTNS010000048.1, from coordinate 15,895 downwards.
TCGGCGGGATCATGAAGAATTTTAACACCAATCATCTATTGGGAAAAGGCGATTATTTCGCTCTTGAAGGGGATGAGTATAACACCGCTTTTTTTGACAAAGGTCCAAAATTTCTTCACTACAGTCCTTATCACGCGATTTTGACCAGTCTGGAGTTGGATCATACTGATATTTACCCTAATCTTTCTGCCCTCACGGAGGCCTTCAAGCAGTTTGTCCGTCTTTTGCCGAAAGAAGGGCGGTTGATTGCGAGTGATGATGCCTCTGTTTTAGAAGTCGCGAAAGAGGCGGCTTGTCCGATCATTACTTATGGCTTTCAGCCTGAATCAGACTGGCGCGCGGGTGATGTCTGTTCCATCGGGGAATTCACCTATTTTGATCTATACCATCGTCACGAAGAAATTGGAACGGTCAAATCCCCCATGATCGGCAAGCATAATATTAAAAATACGCTTGCAGTGATTGCGTTAACGCATCATCTGGGTGTGCCGATTGAGACGATTTTAAAGGGAATTGGTCAATTTCAGGGGGTTGCTCGGCGGCAAGATATTGTGGGAGAGGTGAATGACATTATCGTCATGGACGATTTTGCGCATCATCCGACAGCCATTGCCGAAACCATGTCCGCGCTTCGTTTGCGATATCCCAAAAGACGGATTTGGGCTGTGTTTGAGCCTCGTTCAGCATCGAGCCGCCGCAACGTCTTTCAAAAGGATTTTGTAACTGCATTTTCAGGGGCAGACTGCACAATCCTCACTAACATTTTCGCACCAGAAAAACTCTCTGAAGAACTCCGTCTGAATCCCACGCAAGTGATTGCCGATCTCACAGCACTTGGCCATATCGGTTTTTTGATTCCGACTGCTGATGAAATTGTCGCTTTTTTATTAGGCCGCCTTCTTCCGGGCGATTTAGTTTGTATCATGTCCAGCGGCGGTTTCGGGGGCATCTATACGAAATTGGTGGCCGGCCTCAAAGAAAAGGGGACACTGTAAGGCCCGCTCCTTTATGGGCACTTCTAAAAACCCAATCACCCAAAAGATGCAAGAGGGGATTTTGTCAGGAATTTTCCCCGGCGCGGTTTTGCTCGTCTCCCACAACGGGAAAATTACCTTTCACAAATCCTTTGGATTGGCACAACAAGTTCCAAGCCAAATTCCGCTGACAATCAATACCCTCTTTGATCTGGCCTCCTTAACAAAACCGTTGGCCACGGCAGCCGCTATTACAAGACTCATCACATCGAAACAGATTCGGCTCAACCATCCGATCTCCCAATTCTTCGACGCATTTAAAACGGAAGAAAAACGGAAAATCACCATTGCCCACTTGCTGCATCATTCCTCCGGTCTCCCCGCATGGAAACCTTATTACGAGGAGATCATTCGGCAAGATAAGAAAAAAAGCGGCTTTTTAGGTTCGGATGCTGCGAAACAGAAAGTTTACGAAATGGCCGCTAATGAAGCCCTCATCGGGAAACCGGGAGCCGCCTGTCTTTATAGCGACATTGGGTTTATCCTACTGGGGGCGATTATTGAAAAGGTTTCTGGATTACCACTTCCTTTATTTTGCGAAAATCAGATTTTTTCGAAATTAAAATGTAAAAAAACCGGTTTTCCCCTTATGGGAAAAACAACAAAAGGGATATTTGCCGCAACAGAGAATTGTCCATGGCGAAAAAGGGTGATTTGCGGACAGGTGCACGATGACAATGCGTATGCAATGGGCGGCGCGGCAGGTCATGCCGGATTGTTTTCGACAGCCAAGGATGTCTGGCTCCTTGTAACAGACTGGATGGCCTCCATCAAAGAGAAAGGGACCATTGATTCTTCATTGGCAAAAAAAATGATCACCAGAAAAGTGAGGCCCAAAGGGGGCAGCTTTGGACTCGGATGGGACACCCCCTCAGGAGAAAGCGCGTCGGGCCATTTTCTCTCGAAGCGAAGCTTTGGACATTTGGGATTTACTGGCACATCCGTCTTTTCTGACTGCGTCAACGATTTGATTGTTGTGCTTCTGACAAATCGCGTTCATCCTACTAGAAACAATGATAAAATAAAGGCGTTTCGTCCAGAAATTCATGATCTCATTTTTAAGGAGGTGATCGGTGGATAAACCGTTTGAAAGACCTCGCGCACTGCCAGTTAAGGGAACCATTGGGGTGATTGCCCCGGCGGGTAAAGTGGAGATGGAGTCGGTTAACTGTGGCGCGTATGCACTAAATGCCCTAGGCTTTCAAGTGGTTTTGGGCAAGCATCTGGGGAAAACAAATCGGTATCTTGCCGGAACCGACAAAGAGCGGGCAGACGATTTTCTGACCCTGATGCAAGATGACAGCATTGACGCCGTTTTCTGCGCGCGCGGGGGATATGGATCGTCACGCATCATTCCATACATTGATGAAATCGCCAACTTGCCTGCGAAAATATTCGTGGGGTACAGCGATATCACAACACTCCTTTTGTATCTGTCTAAAAAGTATCGGATGGTCACATTTCATGGCCCGATGGTTGCAGCCGAGTTCGGCTCGGCGTCTTATGCGGGGGATATTCAATCATTGATACAGATTTTATCGGGCGAGGTCTCCAAGATGGTGTCGCCACGCATCGTGTCCCTTAAACAGGGGACTGCAGAAGGGATTTTAACGGGTGGATGTCTGACGCTGCTTTGCACAACGATTGGGACCCCCTACGAAATTGAGACAAAAGATCGGATTTTATTTATCGAAGATATTGCAGAGGCGCCTTATCGAATTGATCGGATGTTAACCCATCTGAAACAATTAAAAAAGTTTGATCACATTCGCGGGTTGATTATCGGACAGATGCCGGCCTGCTCGTCCGAGATTTTACCAGAAATTATACAAGATATTTTTTCTGATTTTGATTTTCCGATTTTATTTTCGTTTCCATCCGGTCACGGCGATTCTCTTTTTACGCTTCCCTTTGGTGTTTCCGTCCGAATAGAGACGAATCCACCTTCTGTGACAATGCTATCCCCTGCAGTGTCAATCTAGGAAAAATTTTTCCTACTTCTCGGTAAAAAGCTTCCCTTTATATGATCTTGGCCCATTTTATTGGCAAATTTTAGCGAATTTAGGCCATTTTTGGCACTTTTTGGTTCGGCATCAAAAATGCTTATTTATATTATGTCAAGGTTTTTTCAAGTAAGGGGTTAAGGTTTTTAGAATAAAAACCGATAAATGAATCATGGAGGTGAATATGAACTGTGATAGATGCTCGGGACAAATGACATACGAAAATTTCTATGGGTGGGAGTCAGACTCCGTCTGGTTTTATCCCGGATGGCGCTGTATTCATTGCGGAGAGGTTGTTGACTCCGTGATCTATTTAAATCGCCGTCTAAACAGTCAGCATTTCTGGAAGAACCAGGAAGCGCGGATAGAAACGCCTGAACCCCTCTTTAATGAAGTGGTCAACACAGAAGCGGTTGGCGAATCGGTCTATGCGGCTGTCGGGGATGAATCCAAAGACGAGGGTTAGGGTGCTGCGCACATCGTTACGCTTCGCGGTCCTGCGGACACCATAACGCTTCGGGCAGGAAGCGAAATCTATGCAGGGCTACACCAGGATTCCAAGCACCTGCATTAGATGGCGTAATACACCCAGGGCTCTCTTTCTGCGTAGTAACGATCCTCGCGAAAATTAAGCCGGCTGCGCACGTCTGAGAATTTCTTTCTTTGGAGTTTTGTTGCCAAATCAGAGAGCGTTTCTTCTATGGTGGGGTACTCGGCCGATAAAATGGCGAACCCCTCATAGCGGAAGGAGCCTTTGTATCCGGCTTCGCCTACATCAATAACCGCGTCCCGGCTGAACATTCGGCCAGTGGGGTCAAACCCTTCCATTTGGTGAATTTCAAAAATCATCTTTTCTTTTCCCCTTTCATTACAAGTTTCTTAATTCTGCCAAACTATTTCAGAAAAATCAACCTGTTATTGTTAAATTAAGTCGTTGATGATAATATGCTCGACATTTTGGAGGACATTGGGTGGAAGAGACTCTATTTACTGGCTGGCTGTGGGAAATGTTTCGCGAGTATGTCCGAAAAATTAGAAGAACCGCATCCACCGGCGCGCCCGCACTCCCCGGCATTCAAGAAAAATACAGCCAAATCTTTCACGAGGCTTCCGTGAAATTTTTAGTGGAAGAGAAAGTCGGCATGATTGTCGTCTTTAATGAGTTGGAAGAACGCACCACCGCAGAACTTGCCCCCCTGATGGAAGAACCCGTACTGATGGCCTATCTTGCCAAGACCTATGGACATGGAAAATATAAAATCAATCTTTATCATGGCATGACCTTTGTCGCAACCCACAATTTCAAGGTCACGGACGAATCACTGCCCGAAATATGGCGGGACATTGTTGCTAAAAATAAAGCCATTTCTTTGAGGTCAATATAATGGAGGACGAAACGCCTACTCCGAAATTAGAAAATAAACGAAATCCTATCATTGCGATTGTTGGACGGCCGAATGTGGGGAAGTCCACTCTTTTTAATAAGATTTTTGGGAAAAGAAAGGCCATTGTTCATGATCTTCCAGGGGTTACACGAGATAGAAATACCGCAAATTGTTCGTATCGCAATCGAACATTCACGCTAATTGACACCGGAGGACTTGATTTTGATGCCAACGAAACCGAGGAGATGGCATTTCGTGAGCAATCAAAGATGGCCATCTCGGATGCCGATATTCTCCTTTTTCTAACCGACGCCAGGGGGGGATTGACCTCCTCGGATCGCGAGGTATTTGATTTCATCCGAAAATCCGGCAAGCCAACTTATCTGGTTGTCAATAAAACAGAGGGAAACGGGGATCGGCTTCTGAACGATTTTTATGAACTGGGTGTCACGATTTACGCGATTTCCGCCGAGCATAATCTCGGCATTAGCGATCTGATGGACACCCTGTATCCACATCTTCTACCTGAGGAAGAAACGGCCAATGACACACAAGTTCGCATTGAAAACCAAATTCCAAAGATTGTTGTTCTGGGGCGGCCGAATGTCGGAAAATCAACGTTGGTCAACACATTGCTTCAGGAAGACCGTCTGGTGACAAGCCCTATTGCCGGAACAACGCGCGACGCGATTGATACCGCCGTCTCATACGAAGGAAAGAACTATATCTTTATTGACACAGCTGGGATTCGAAAGCGGGGGAAGGTGATCTATGGGGTCGAGCAATATTCTGTGGGACGATCCAAGGAAGCACTCAACCATGCCGACATCGCGCTGCTGTTGATTGATGGGGTGGACGGGGTGACCGAACAGGACACCAAAATCGCAGGAATGATCTTGAGCGCCTCCCGCGGTCTCATCCTCTTAGTCAATAAGGCTGACATTCTTAAAGAGGAAAACAAGGCCGCTTTGGAAGGGCAAATGGATCGCTACTTCCCGTTCCTAAAATATTTAAAGAAGTTGGAAATTCATTATATTTCTGCACGAACGGGAGAAGGGGTTGCAACCATTTTTAAGAAGGTCAATCAGGTTTATGAGCGATTTAATGCGCGCGTCAGCACAGGCGACTTAAATCGCTTCTTTGAAAAACTAATTGAGTCACAGCCGCCCCCCGCAAGCCGAACCGGGAAACGGACACGGCTTTACTACATTACGCAGGTGCTAACACGCCCGCCGACATTCGTCCTGTTTTCCAACACGTTGGAAATTCCAGACGCTTATCTTCAGTACATTGAAAATCGCTTGCGAGAAAAATTTGGATTCGGCGGCGTCCCCATCCGAATTAAGCTGCGCGAGAAACAAAAAGGGGGAGCCGTGGGGCAACGGCCCGCGCGCGAATAGGGAGGGGCAACGTGCCCCAGCGGGAATGACAGCTTCCGTTGGTCGCTGTGAAAACCAAGTCTTATCGTAGGGGGAAGCCTCCCGTGGGATGAGATGGCTCCCCTCCTTGGTGAAGGAGGGGCAGGGGTGGTTTGATGGAAACTATTTCATCCCTGCTCTGAATCGCTTAAAAGCAGCCCCTGAATCTAATTTCTCTGACACAAACTTTGCCGCCTCACCAAGAGACGACGATCTCCCGATCGCATATAAAAATACCGCAGCTGAATAAACCAGCGAATCGTAGGCTGATCCTCTTCCACCCGATAAGGCGGCAAGCCCCATCTGGACCGCCTCTTTCGCTAATAAAGCATGGCCTCCTGCACCTTCTTTCATCGCCAATTTGCAATCAGAAGAAGGGTTGATGTATTGCAGATTCGTTTCGATCCCGGCCTCCTTTGGATCTAAAAATATTGATTGGTCTTCGCCTTGATTTCTGTAAACGGCAGCTGTTTGCGATTTGTGCATGGGAAGCAGCACGCCGCCCTCTACACCCAATACAGTCACACAGGAGTCGTAGCCGGCATGCCGAGCAGCCATTGGAATTTGCTTATCATATCCTGCGTGGACATAACCAATCCAAAGATGATTTTTTTTAGCACGAACCGGGCCGCACATTTTTTCAAGTGTTGCAATCGCCGGCCGTTTGACAATCAATCGGCGTAATTCAATGAGATCATGCAAAGCAGGACAGAAAACAGATTGATCCAAATATGCCCATCCGATCCTTGGATTGGCGAGTTTCACAGCAGCCTTTTGGGGAGTCAGATCAACAGCCACCCCGGCCGCTGAAAAAATCTGCTTGTGTGTTACGCCGAATTTTGGCCCGACCTGTTCACATCCGTGTGAGATGGCAGGCAAGCCACACGCTGCAAGAAGCGGTAGCAGAAAGGGAGAGGTCGGGAGATGTCTTTTGAACCCATCATAAGGATCGGCAATCTCAACCAATTCAGAGAGATTGGCCGTCTCAAATAACGTGGCCTCCCTGAGTGCGGAGAGGATGCCCCGATGCTCGTCATCGGTCTCTCGTTTCATTCGCAACGCAACCAGAAAGACCCCTGCTTGGACATCGGGGACTTCTTTGTTCAAAATGAGACGCATTCCATCTTGGGCTTCGTCAAAAGTCAGGTCTTTAGAAAGATGAGGGCCTGTCGCAATTTTCTTCAGGTAGGCAGTCATGCGCTCGTCAGATGTGTTTGAATTCATGTTATCCATTTTTACGATAGATCATTTAATGTACTTTTTGTGACATAAATACAACAAACAGTCCCATTTTTTGACTATTCTATTGTGTGCTAATAAAGGAGCATACTCTATCTTGTTAATATACAACACAAAAGTTATAAAAAAAATACGGCATATATATTGCTTATTTATAGCGGAAGATTCACAATTTGGAACGGTGGTTTGTTGTATCTCGACTAACCGCGACTGATTTTATGGTACACGAAAAAACAATTGAAAGGGAAGTCTCATTCTCTGGGGTAGGTCTTCATTCTGGGAAGCCCGCGAGAATCCGACTGCTCCCCGCGTCGCAGGGTTCGGGCATTGTATTTGTCCGAACCGATCTTGGTTCTGAGATGGTGATGGTCAAGACAGCAGACGTACTTTCGACATTTTATTCTACGACCATTGGTGCGGATGGGGTACGCGTTCAAACCGTGGAGCATCTGCTTGCTGCAATTTCCGCACTTTCCATTGACAATTTGTTTATTGAGGTGGATAGCGAGGAGGTTCCAATTGCCGATGGCAGTTCTGCCCCGTTTGTTGCGCTGCTCTTGGAGGCGGGCGAACGGACACAAAAAAGACGAAAACAAGTTTTGAAAATCATGGACTCGATAACCATCGTAGATGGAGAAAAATTTATTCGGATATCTCCTTCTGAATCGTTTGAAATAGACTACACCATTGCGTATAAACATCCCCTTGTTTCGATCCAGTCTTACGATTATTGTCATAGCAGACGTGCCTTCATCGAAGAGATTTCCTCTGCACGCACATTTGGATTCTTATCTGAAATCAAAGCGCTATTGGCAAACGGTTATGCTCAAGGGGGATCGCTAGAGAATGCAATTGTGGTGGACGAGGATAAAATCTTAAATCAGGAAGTGCTTCGATTTGAAGATGAGTTTGTCCGCCATAAGATATTAGATTTAATTGGCGATCTTGCGCTGCTTGGAATAGAAATCCAAGGGAAAATCGAAGCCTGTCAGTCTGGACATCAGATGCATACGCGGCTCATTGAGACACTCAGGAACAACAAGAAGCTTTCCAAAATAGTCTCAGCCTCTGACTTTTCAGAATCCATTGACTTCTCTTCTTACGAGCAGGTCTTCTCCGCAACAACCTAGTCACAAGCCATCTTTCTCCTCTACAAGGGGGGACGTCTTTGTTTATTAAAAAATATCAAAAATATAGCTTGACAGCACAAAAGTGTGGTAAAATTGGATTATGAGTCTTAATTTTGTAAACGATATGAGAAGGGGTGCTGTCTTGAAGATGTTTTTCTTCTCGCTTATTTTACTTGTAACGCCGGGAAGTCTCTTCGCCTCAATTCCGGAGGGTTGTTGCCCATTAGAATGGCACCGCCCACTTTCGAATCCCCTTTTAAAAAAACTGCCTGATCTTGATTTACGTTCTTTTCCAGAGTGGGAAGACCAATTCATTTCCTCCCGTCCAGGGAACATGTCCGCCATATTGTCCAATCTGACCATCGCGCAATACGAACATGTGGATCAAGAGATTTTATTCTTTCAGACGGCATTTAAGAAGCGGTTTGAAGAGAGCCTGTCTCGGTCGGGACAATATCTCCCCATGATACAGAAAGTCATAAAAGAATCTGGGCTTCCAGAGGATATTGTATACCTGCCCCTCATTGAGAGTGGTTTCAAAATCAAAGCGATGTCACGAGCAAAGGCCTCCGGTTTATGGCAGTTTATGAAAGGAACTGCAAAGCAATATGGGTTGCGCGTGGATCGCTGGATTGATGAGCGTTATGATCCAGAAAAATCAACAAGGGCGGCGGTAGCCTATCTTTCTGATTTGTATCGCATGTTTCAATCGTGGCCGTTATCAATGGCATCCTACAATGCAGGCGAAGGCCGGATTGGAAGGGCGCTTGCCAATACAGGGGCCGAAGATTATTGGACACTCAAGGAGATGGAGAGTATCCCGCGAGAGACCGCTCAGTATGTCCCTAAGTTTATGGCTGCGGCAATGATTGCGAAAAATCCAGCAGCATACGGTTTTGATGTTCCCTACCGTAAACCGATTGCATACGACTTCATTTCAATTAAAAGACAGACTTCCTTGGCGGCCATCTCACATGCGACGGGAATCCCTATTTTAACAATCAAAGACTACAACCCGGAATTACGAAAGAACACCACTCCGCCAAACTATCCCGGTTATCTTTTGAAGCTTCCGGTTGGGGGGAGAGTGGCTTTCCTAGACAATCAAGACAAGCTGGCTTCTTTTTCAAAAACGAGTATGGCTCGTGTTCAATTAAAGGACGATGATTCTGCCCCCAAAAAGATAGCGAAGCTACGACACAAAATTAAACGGGGAGAAACAATTGCATCTATCTCAAGAAAATACAATGTAACTGCAAGCAAGATCCTACAGGTCAATCGCCTCAAGAAAGAGAGCATCATTCGCACTGGAAAATCACTGCTGATTCCCCGGGCTTAAGTGCTTCGCACGGCGTCACGTTTCGAACAGGAATCGAAACAAAACCCCAAATTTTAATCCTCCCCAACTTTGTCATTCCGGCGTGCCTTTAGCCGGAATCCAGATGTTTTGTGCGATAAGAAAACTGGATTCCGGATTAAATATTTCCGGAATGACAGACTTTAGGGCAAGTTCTGACTATATTGTTAATAGATATTATTCATGGGTGATTCCCCTCTTCAGATGAGGAGGGGTTAGAGGTGGTTTGAAAGAAAGGGCGTAGGAAAAGCAACGGACTCAAGCGCAAAAGAAAAAGTCTATGCGTTCCACAGCTTAAACGTTAACGATTAACGGAAGTTTTATTAGACAAAACACCCCTTCCCCTCCTTAACCAAGGAGGGGAATAAAGACAAGAGATCCCTACTCGTCTTTGGGTGATTCTCCGTCGGCACCAGCGACATCAGAACCAACGCCAACCATGACCTCTTGATGAAGCGGCCTGACGAAAACATCTCGGTATTCGCTTAATCCCGTACCGGCTGGAATGAGCCGGCCCACAATCACATTTTCTTTAAGCCCGAGCAGATCATCCACACGGCCGCTCGCCGCAGCTTCGGTCAACACTCGTGTTGTTTCCTGAAACGATGCCGCAGAGATAAAACTATCCGTAGAAAGCGCCGCACGGGTAATCCCCAAGAAGATTGGCTTCGCTGTTGCGGGACGTCCCCCCTTTGCCATCACCTTCTCGTTCTCCTCTTCAAAGGCAAATTTGTCTACCTGAGCACGCATGAGGAACTCGGTATCCCCGGCATCCTCAATCCGCACCTTACGCAACATCTGCCGCACAATCACCTCAATATGTTTATCGTTAATGGAAACACCCTGAAGCCGGTAGACCTCCTGAACCTCATCTACTAAAAATTTCTGAAGCTCCTTTGGCCCCAAAACATCCAGAATATCATGGGGGTTGATGGATCCATCCATCAACGGTTCCCCCGCGCGTACCCAATCCCCTTCATGCACATTCACATGCTTTCCCTTTGCGACATAATACTCGCGGGCATCCCCCATCTCATTCTTCACAATCACCTTCCTCATCCCCTTGACAAAACCACCATATTCAACAATACCGTCAATCTGGGAAATCACGGCAGGCTCCTTGGGCTTGCGGGCTTCAAACAGTTCGGCAACACGAGGAAGACCCCCCGTAATATCTTTCGTCTTCGTGGTCTCACGCGGAATCTTTGCCAAGACATCTCCAGCGAACACCGACTGCCCCTTCTCCACCAAGAGGTGCGTGCCAGCCGTGAGCAAATAGCGCGCAACGGCGCCGGATTCGGATATTTTAATCGTCCGCCCATCATCCCCCTTAATCGAAATTCTCGGACGAAGAGTGGATCCTGAGTCCGAAACAACTCTACGCGAAAGCCCGGTCACCTCATCCACCTCCTCCCGCATGGTCTGGCCTTCGATAATATCGCCAAAGGCGATCTTTCCGGACACCTCGGTTAAAATAGAGAATGAATAGGGATCCCATTCCACCAGCTCCTGCCCCGGCTCAACCCGTGCATCTTTCTTCACCTTGAGCTTTGCCCCGTAAATCACCGCATATTTCTCTTTCTCACGGCCTGTACTGTCTATAATCGCAATTTTTCCGCTGCGACTCATCACCACGATATCACCGTCTTTATTCTTCACAGTATTCAGATTGATGTATTTCAGCGTTCCCGCATTTTTCGCCACCAAAACGGTCTGCTCAATAACTCGACTTGCCGTTCCGCCGATATGAAACGTTCTCATCGTCAGCTGGGTTCCTGGCTCTCCGATGGACTGTGCGGCAATCACGCCAACCGCTTCTCCCCTTTCAATCAAACGACCGCGCGCCAAATCACGCCCATAACACTTTGCGCAAGTCCCGCGGAGCGTCTGGCAGGTGAGTACGGAACGGATCTTGACTTTGTCAATACCGGCATCTACAACCGCCTGTGTCTTTTTCTCATCGAGCTGCCCTTCTCGGGGACAAATCACATCACCCGTGATCGGATCTAAAATATCCTCTGCGGCGATGCGGCCGAGCAAACGCTCTTCCAGAGGCATAATGACCTCGCCCCCTTCGACCAGGGCCGTCACCTCAATCCCATCATTCGTCTGACAATCATCTTCTTTTATAATGACGTCCTGAGCCACATCAACAAGACGACGAGTGAGGTATCCAGAATTCGCTGTCTTCAACGCAGTATCAGCCAACCCTTTTCTCGCCCCGTGCGTTGAAATAAAATATTCAACCACGGTCAGCCCCTCCCTAAAATTCGCTGTAATCGGGGTTTCAATAATCTCTCCAGACGGTTTCGCCATCAAACCTCTCATCCCGCCCAGCTGACGAATCTGCTGCGCCGAACCTCTCGAACCCGAATCAGACATGATGTAAATCGAATTAAACCGAAGCGGCGCTTTGATATCAGCGGTGGTATGCTTCGCCCGCTCTTCATCCTTGGCCAATTCCTTCATCATCTCACCGGCAATCAACTCGGTGACATGCGCCCAGATGTCAACCACTTTATTGTAGCGCTCTCCGTTGGTAATTAGCCCTTCGGAATATTGTCTGCCAATTTCGGCAACATCCCGCCACGCCTTATCAATCAGCTGCGGCTTTTTCGCAGGCACAAGCATATCGTCCAGACAAACCGAAATACCAGCCTTCATGGCATAATAAAATCCGATTTGCTTAAGATTGTCTAAAAGAATAACCGTCTCTTTACTGCCCACATCCCGGAAACATAAATCAACCAGCTTGGAAAGCTCCTTTTTATTCAGCACCTTGTTAATGGCTGAGAAGGGAATGCCCTTCGGAAAGAGTTCACTCATCAGAATGCGCCCGACCGTGGTCTCTACCCGTTTCCCATCCAATCGAATCGTAATCTTCGTGTGCTCCTCTACGGCTTCCGCATCATAAGCAACACGCACCTCCGCCGGGCCGGAAAAGATCTTACCCTCTCCCTTCGCACCCGACCGCTCCTTGGTCAGCCAATAACACCCAAGCACCATATCTTGCGAAGGAGACATAATCGGCTTCCCGCTGGCCGGAGAAAGAATATTGTTGACCGACATCATGAGCACTCGGGCCTCAACTTGAGCCTCAATCGACAACGGCAAATGAACCGCCATCTGATCGCCGTCAAAGTCGGCATTAAACGCGGTACAAACCAACGGATGCAAACGAATCGCCTTGCCTTCAACCAAAATAGGATCAAATGCCTGAATACCCAATCGGTGCAATGTGGGCGCACGATTGAGCAACACTGGATGCTCTTTAATCACCTCATCTAAAACGTCCCAAATCTCGGGTTTCTCTTTCTCGATGAGTTTTTTTGCTCCCTTGATCGTCGTAACGTGTCCACGCTGTTCCAACTTTTGAAAGATAAACGGCTTGAACAACTCCAACGCCATCTTTTTAGGTAATCCACATTGATTCAGCTTCAGCTCCGGCCCGACGACAATCACTGACCTTCCGGAGTAGTCAACCCGCTTTCCTAAAAGGTTTTGACGGAACCGCCCTTGCTTTCCTTTGAGCATATCGGAGAGAGACTTGAGCTGACGCTTGTTGGTGCCGCGAATGGCACGGCCCCTGCGGCCATTGTCAAAAAGTGCATCCACCGACTCTTGCAACATCCGCTTTTCATTCCTGACAATCACGGACGGTGCCCGTAACTCCATCAAGCGCTTCAAACGATTGTTTCGGTTAATGACACGGCGATAAAGATCATTCAGGTCAGATGTAGCGAAACGGCCGCCATCCAACGGAACCAATGGCCGAAGCTCCGGCGGTAGGACTGGAATCACCTCCAACACCATCCATTCGGGCCGATTCCCCGCTTTACGAAACGCCTCAACAACTTTTAACCGCTTCACTAGCTTGGTCTTGAGCGCTTCCGAAGTGGCAACTCGCACCTTACTTTGGATTTCGACATAAAGAGACTCGAGGTCAATTTTTTTTAGGAGGTCACGAATCGCTTCAGCCCCCATACCGGCTGAAAATCCGTTGGCCCCGTGCTCTGCGATTAGTGTGCGATAGCGATCCTCAGTGAGAATCTCTTTCTCTTTTAAAGTCGTTTGTTTCGGATCAACAACAATATAGCTTTCACAATAAAGAACGCGTTCCAAGTACTTCAGCGGAAGATCAAGCATCGTCCCAATGCGACTGGGAACCCCTTTGATAAACCAGATATGGGCTACCGGCGCGGCCAGCTCAATATGCCCCATGCGTTCGCGGCGAACCTTCGACTGGATGACCTCCACACCGCATTTATCACAGACAATCCCGCGATGTTTCATTCGCTTGTATTTTCCGCAATTGCACTCCCAATCTTTTACTGGGCCAAAAATTCGCGCGCAAAAAAGACCGTCCCGTTCCGGCTTGAACGAACGATAATTGATCGTTTCCGGTTTTTTGACCTCTCCATAAGACCATGAGCGAATCTTCTCCGGGGAGGCAATTTGGATTCGGATCGCATCAAAAGAAACCGGCGACTTGGGCTTATCAAACATCCCGCTGATCACACTCCCGATTTCCGACTTACTTAATGTTTCCATACGATTGGTGTCTCCTTTTGCTCATTTAGATATAGGCACGATCCGCCTCTGCGCAGCAATTTTGTTGCCCCGATGAGAGGCAAAGCGTTATTTATAACATAAATGAATATTTATATGCTACTTTTTTATTGACCTTTTTAAAGGTTGTTGCCGATGCTTAAAATCGCTTTTTTGCCTTCGCGGTTTTGTAATCACGCCAGTGTAGGAACGATATGAGACGCAATAATGCGCTCATCACAAGTCAAGAGCGTTGCACCATAAACCCGTGCAGTCGCAACGATGATTCTATCCGCGGGATCGCGATGAAAATCGGGCGAGAACGTAACAACCTCTGCCACCACGGCGGGGGAGAGACCACATCGCTTGACCAGAGGGGGAGCGGCAGCGCGTTCTAACCATTCACGCAGAGGAATATTGACCCGAACTCTCCCACGCTCAACCAATAGGGCAATTTCCCAGAGGCTGATATCAGAGACCAACACCGGCTGTTTGGGCGTTGCCTTTCCCAAAACACGCCTCTGATTTTGACTCAGGTGTTTTCCGCCCTCCAACCACCAAAGCAAAATATGCGTATCAACCAGCGGAATCAAACGGCACCCCCAAAATCATTCCTTGTGCGCCTCCCAATCATCTGGCGAAAGAACCGGCTCCATAATATCGCCTACAATCTCAAAAGTTCCCGACAGGGTCTGCTGGGGATGGGTTTCCTCACGATAGAGTGCCGGAACGACCTCGGCAACAGGCTTACCATGTTTAAGCACAATTAGCCGATCTCCCGTTCGCGCAACATCGTCTAAGAGGGCAAGACAACGCGCCTTAAATTCAGTGGCATGAATCACCATAATGACCAGTCTATATGACCAGTCATTTATTGTCAAGATGTCGAATCGCGCCGCCTTATCCCATGAGGGGAGTAAAAGAACAAAGGGCTATTTTAAAGTCCTGACGCAACGAAACCCGATATTGTAGTACCGGAGGTTCGGGTTGTCGAAGAAGCGGAACGCGCACCGGGCGTAGCTCTGGTTGGAGTCCAAGGCACCGCCACGGAGCACCCTGGTATCTTGATCTTTATTATACCCGCTATCGGTCCACTCCCAGACATTCCCTGCCATGTCATAGCAGCCTATGGTGCTAATACCAGCTGGATAGCGAGCAACACGGTTTGTACTTCCAATTCCCGATTCATATGTATTACACTTTTCTTTGTCGAAGTCATTCCCCCAGGGATAGACCCTGCCATCCTCTCCCCGCGCAGATTTCTCCCATTCCATTTCAGTAGGTGTCCGCTTGTTTGCCCACTTGGCATAGGCATTTGCCTCATACCAGCTCACTCCAACAACGGGATGATCCGGCTTGTTCCATTTTTCATCATTCCAATATTGTGGATAAATAATCCTGTTGTCTCCTTTCCACTTTCCTTTCCACTTTATTCCTTCTTCGCTCCAAAATTCTTCATGGGTGTAACCACCCCCCTCAATAAATCGCCTGAATTGCTGGTTGGTAACGGGGTAAACATCGATGAGAAAGGGTTGCTCTATCTTCTCTTCGTGCTGATCCTCTCCGTAAAGAAAGGGGCCGGATGGCACTTCTATCATCTTATCAAAATCGATCCACGCTTCTATGGCTTCTGCTTCACCCTTTATCTTCACTTCTTCTCTGCTCTCGACGACGGCGCTTGAAGTGAACAAGTCCCTTAACGCTTTAACCTCCACCACATTAAAATGGTTCTTTGAAAATTTGTGTGGGTAAAAACTTATCGGCTCTTTGCGTAGCGTGTG
>JBBTNS010000047.1:0-6088 GCA_038067655.1 Nitrospirota bacterium | reverse complement strand
GTAACCTGCATCCATTTGACAATCCATGTTTATTTGTAGGACAATGCGAGACTTAAATTTTTGTTTATAAAAAGCCAGTGGAGAGAATATAATGTCAACAACTTACCAGCCGAGTAACATCAGAAGAAAACGAACACATGGTTTTTTAAAAAGAATGAGCACACCGAATGGCAGACGCACCCTCAAGAGAAGGAGAGACAAGGGAAGAAAGCGAATCGCAATCCCATAACGTCGCTCCAAGTCTCCTTTCTAAGAAAACGGGGGTACGCCCCCTGCGAGGGGTAGCTTTAGCCCGCCTTCAAGACAGAAGGGTCAGAAAAAATCTCTTTATTCAGGGTAGAAAAGTAGTCACAAGTTTTTTTGTTCTCTACTTTTGTGAGAATCAGGTTGGAAAGCCTCGATATGCAGTTTACGCGGGGAAACGGCTGGGCGGCGCTGTTGAGAGAAATCGGATCAAGCGCCTCTTTCGGGAATCGCTCTTTCTGAAAAAAAAGATGTTAAACGATTATGATTTTATCCTGGTTCCGAGAGAGGCTGTGCGCGACATCCCCTTTCACGAAATCGCGTCTTATGTTCATGGCGTTCTTTTGGACAACCAAATTTTAAAATCGGTTTAGGGAACTAAAGGGTGCATCATATTTTGATTCTAGTCGTTCGCGGATATCAACGATTTCTTTCTCCGCTTCATCCTCCGGTCTGCCGTTTTTATCCAACCTGTTCTAATTACTCCATTGAAGCACTGCGACGACACGGATTTTTTTCAGGAGTATTCATGACCTTCAACAGGATACTGCGCTGCAACCCGTTTTCTGTCGGAGGACACGATCCGGTGCTGCGGAAGGCAGAACGCTTCGCGCAACCATCGAAATCTGTTGAAGAGTTACCCATAAAAAAAGGTTAAAAAACGATATGGAACGTCGCATTATTTTATTTTTGGTTTTATCGCTTGGTATTATTTTTGCTTATCCTGTCTTTTTAGAAAAATTTGCACCAGAGATCGCCCCTCCCAAACAAAAGACATCCCCTGTGTCTTTAAAGCCGGAAGGAGCGGGTGCCCCGATTTTGCCATTACAAAACCAATCTTCGGATACAGGAGCATCCTCCTCCTCGCAGGGCACGCTGCCCCTGCAAGATATTTCTGCGCCTCCTAAAGTCGCGCTCCCAGCGGAGAAACTGAAGGTGATTGAGGGCGATTTATATCGTGTTGTATTATCCAGCCGCGGCGGAACCATCAAGGAATGGACATTAAAGAAATATACTACTAAAGATGATAAGGGGGTTGAGAAGCCCATTCAGTTGGTCTCGCCATCTGGAAAATTTGCGCCACTTGCCGTAACGGTTGCTGGAGACGATTCTTTTACCCATCAAACCTATTCGCTCGATGAAACCCCGATTCGACTCGACAAATCAAAATTAACAACAGTGGTTGTGATGTCGGCCACCACTTCCAATGGCAGAACGCTCACAAAAGAGCTTACTTTTTACAACGATCAGTATCAGGCCGATATCCGCGTTAAATCCAACGATATCAAGACTGGATACCAAGTTTCACTGGGATCCAACTTCGGCATTACCGATTGGGCACGATCCTTTGGCGGGGCGATTGGGTCGGTTAGCATGATTAATGGAAAGGTGGTCTCTGAAAACCCTGAGAATACGACGACGTATGAGACTGGCGCGACCTGGTCCGGCTTAGCAGATACCTATTATATGAGCGCGTTTATGCCCGTCTCTAGTGCGAGTTTTCCAATTAGCGTGCAGGGAATCTCCGAGACGGAAGTGGCCGCCGCAATAAAGATTGCGGGTGATTCGAGTCGAGACGACAAATGGATCCTTTATGCCGGGCCAAAAGAGTATGACCGGTTGGCGTCTTATAACAAATATCTTGAAGAGGCGATTGATTTTGGCTGGTTTATTTTTGGGAGTTTACTACCGGTTCGACTGGTTGCAAAGCCGTTGTTTTATGTTTTGCGGTTTATCTACAGTGTGACCCAAAATTACGGGGTGGCGATTATCCTGCTCACAATTTTTGTAAAAATTCTATTTCATCCGATCACGAAAAAAGGACTCACCTCGATGAAGCAGATGGCCACGTTGCAGCCCAAGGTCAACGCAATTCGAGAAAAATGGTCTGACAATAAAGAAAAAATGAATAAAGAACTAATGAGTCTCTACAAAGACACCGGGATTAATCCTTTTGGCGGATGTATGCCCATGCTGCTTCAGATGCCTGTTTTTATTGCTCTTTTTAATGTTCTTTATGTCACGATTGATCTGAAGGGGGCGCCTTTTATGCTCTGGATTACCGATCTTTCCGATAAAGATCCCTATTACGTTCTACCGATTATTATGGGCGCAACCATGATTCTTCAGCAGATGACACAGCCGAACGTGATGGACCCCATCCAAGCCAAAATCATGCTGTTTATGCCGGTCATCTACACTTTTTTCTTTCTTTCGTTCCCATCCGGGCTCGTTCTTTATTGGCTGGTCAATAACTCTTTAAGCATTGCACAGCAATACTGGATTAATAAACAAAATGCTGTCACAGTCACCTGAGGCCCTACGCACTGCGGTGCTCTGCACGGCGTAACGCTTCGCAATCTTACGGATGGCATAACCGCGCAAACGACAAATGCTAGAATAGGTTATTAGAAATGCCCGATACCATTTGCGCCATCGCAACGCCCCCAGGTATCGGCAGTATTGGCGTGATTCGTATTAGCGGTCCGTCTGCCTTTTCAATCGTTCAGAAAATCTTCCGGCCCTCCAACAAAGAGAAGCATCTCCACCTCGAAACCGTTACCTCCCATACCATCCATCACGGCGAAATCGTAGAACCATCTTCCGGACAGATTGTCGATGAGGCACTCTTTTTGGTGATGAAAGGGCCACACTCGTACACCGGAGAGGATGTGATTGAGATCCAATCCCATGGAAATCCTTACTTACTCCAAAAAATCTTGTCCTTGTTGATTGCCAGTGGCGCGCGGCTTTCTCAGCCGGGAGAGTTCACGCGGCGGGCGTATCTTTCGGGGAAAATAGACCTCTCACAGGCGGAAGCGGTGATGCAGGTCATCACGGCGGAAAGTGCTGCCGCACAAGAAATGGCGCTTCATCAATTACGAGGCCGCCTTTCTAAACAGGTTGAGATGATTCAAAAAGAGGTCCTCTCTATTTTGTCTGAAATGGAGGCATCCATTGACTTTGTGGAGCAAGGGATCACCCTTTCTAAAGAAACGTCCTTGACCGCAAAAATAGACAAGATCTATCAGGCGATTGCTCATCTTCTTGCCCGATACGAAGAGGGAAAGCAAATTCAAGACGGAGTAACAGTGGTGATGGTGGGCCGTCCTAATGTTGGAAAATCTTCGATTATGAATTTACTTTTGGGAGAAGATCGGGCAATCGTCACGACAATCCCTGGGACAACACGCGATACCTTAGAGGAGAGAATCACTCTTTCCGGCCGGTTAATCAAGATCATTGATACGGCCGGCATTCGCAGTGCCCTCGATCCCATTGAATTAGAAGGGGTGAAACGCGGAGAAGCTGCGCTGAAAAAAGGGGATATCGCGCTTTGTATTTTAGATGCCAGTGTTCCCCTGTCCGCTGAGGATATGGAATTGTTGGATCGTACCCGCTCTAAAAAAAGAATTCTGGTTCTGAATAAAAAAGACCTTCCCATAAAAATAGAGACGGCAGTGATTGAGGGAAAATACCCAACGGATCCAATCGTTCATCTCTCCGCAATAACGGGTGCGGGGCAATCTGATCTTCAAAATAAATTAACCGCGCTCCTACAATCTTTCACGACGACAAAGGAGATGCCGCTTGTTTCGTTATTGAGGCATAAGAATGCGCTCGTGCGCGCAGAGGTTGCACTCTCGCGTGCATTGGGGTCGGTGCGAGAGCAGGCCTCGGTCGAGTTTCTGGCCTCGGATTTAAGAGACGCGTTAGATGCGCTTGGTGAAATATTGGGAGCAACAACAACCGACGCAATTTTAGACCAAATATTCAACCAATTTTGCATCGGAAAATAGGCGGCCCGGCCACCTGCGGGAATGAGCCGACCCGTTGGGTCGTCTGAAAAACTAACGCCCCAATCTCCCCTCCTATTTTAGGAGGGGCAGGGGTGGTAATGGGGCTGTTTTATGAAAATTCTTCACAAGTCACACTCTTTTTTCTGGGACATCCTCTATCCCTCATTTTGTATTCACTGTGATTTAGCCATCCCTTCCTCGGAACGGCCTTTCTGCGGCAATTGTAAAGCGAATATTATTGCACTATCGGGCCCCTCCTGTTTTATTTGCAATCTTCCTTTTGTGTCGGAGTCGGCGACGTCACACTCACCGTTGCATTCCTGCGGGGATTGCCGAAAAGACCCGCCCCCATTTTCAAACGCAATCACGCCATTTCTTTATGAAGGGCCCCTTGTATCCGCCATTTGCAAATTCAAATATGAGAAAAAAAACGAGTGGGCAAAGCCCCTGGGGAAGATGCTAAATGAACATCTTCCCCAACTGGATGTGGATGTTGTGACAGCCGTGCCACTGCATCCGAATCGTTTGCGGACGCGCGAGTTTAATCAATCCCTTCTTTTAGCCCAGGAGATCAGTCGTTTGCGCAAAATTCCATTATCAATAGACGCAATGGTGCGCATCCGAGAAACAACGCCTCAAGTGGGACTTCATAAGAAAGAGCGGGAGGAGAATCTTGCAGGGGCCTTTCAAGTGATTCGAGAGTCCGAGGTGCGAGATCGTCGTATTTTATTGATAGATGATGTCTATACAACCGGTGCCACGTTGAAAGAAGCAGCAAAGATGCTGATGCGTTCAGGCGCAAAGGAGGTCATTGTCGTAACGCTCGCGCGGATGATGCCTCCGGGCTGGAACGGCAGCGTTCTAAAAACAGGGATACAAACACACGGGGCTTGACAGCTATGGCCTTAGCGTTTACTCAACAGCCACGACAGGTGGAGCGCCGAAAGGCGGTCCGCCTGTCGACCCAGTTCAGCGGCGAGCGGAGCGAGTCCTCTGCAACGCCTGGTTGGGCTTCTTTTTGCTCATTAGCGGAAATCGTTCTGGATATTCAAGCGATTCAACCGCAAGATCAATATCCAGACTTGGCCAATACAAATGCTGTGGGCTCTGAAGCTCGACCTGACATAGCTCGAAAATAGACGCTTCCTTGAACCACGGAAAATTATCGAACTCTATAAACCGCTCGCGCTCTTCAATGAGCAGCCAGAAGCCGTGCTCCGAAACATTTGTTACTTCAACTGGCGAAGTGCGTTTTCCAAGCCTTGCGGATTTCATCGGCGCGTTCCTCAACTAATTTCAGTGCGGCATTAACTTGTCGTGCGTTCAAACCATAATTTTTAGCTAGTTCAATTCGAGGCTCCAACCAGAATTTGGCTTCTCCTAAAGAGGAGTGGACGTGAACATGCATCCGCGTCTCCTCTCGGGAGAAGAAATAGAAGCGAAAGGGACCCTCTTTGAAAATTGTCGGGCTCACATGGCAATACTACACGAACCACCATGCCATTGGAAAGAAGCCCAACGACCAAGCTCACCTACGCCGCTTTTGCGCGTCCGCCTCGAAGCACTTGTTAGAGTTCATTTATTCGCCTTTTCACTTCGCTCTTTTCTCAGAGATGTACCCCTAATACTTGCAGGGCAATTATCTTCTTTCTAAGGAAAAGCATGTACGCGAGCGTGACAACCACGAGAAGGACAATAAAGATTTTCCCCGCATTTTCACAGCGCACATCGGAGAACCCAGGAACTGAAGGAAGAAGCCTACTACGAGGAAAGAGGTGCCAGCGACAACATCAGTTCGCTGTTGTATTAAGGATTCAAGAAGTGCGTTATTTCCGCCAAAATACGTGCCGCTCTCAATCACCATAGCTTTGACGGACTTTAGGAAGAGCGCGAATCCTAAGGCGACTACCCCAACACCGTCGTACATGAGCCCCACAGAATTAATACCATCACTAATTAAATCTTTCTTAGTGGTGTGTTTTGTGGTATGCAGTAGATATGAAAAATGCATATTGCATTGTGTACCCATGAGTCTGTGCCCGAGT
>JBBTNS010000046.1:0-18811 GCA_038067655.1 Nitrospirota bacterium | reverse complement strand
GGGTTCAGACATCAACTTGACATACAAAGGAGCCAATTGATAGAATTTCCAATTTTAGCATTGGAAATATCTTGAAAATTAATCTCCAGAATATCCCCGAGGAGGGGCTATTGCTTGATCTTTCGCAAAACCCGATCATTCTTCTGGATCAAGCGGTTTTAGTCGAAGGGCCGATCCTTGGAAAGCTTTCGATACAGAAAGTCGGCGGTGTTGATGTTCATATTCGAGGCACATTGTTGGGAAAGCTTCGATTGGAGTGCAGCCGCTGTTTAACGCCTTTTGTTTCATTGATTGAAAGTGATTTTTATGTGGACTGCACACATGAAGAAAAAATTCCAGCGGCCGCAGGACAGCAGGAACATTGTTTATATGGAGAAGAGCTCAATTTACACTTTTATCGCGGGGATACAATTGATCTTTCTGAGATTATCTCAGATCAGCTTCGCCTTGAAACCCCAATGGCTCCATTGTGCAAAGAAGATTGCGAAGGGCTTTGCCCATCATGCGGAGAACCTATTCTTCAGTCCGTCTGTGGCTGTTCAAAAAAAACAGAAACTGTACTAAAAGTAAGCATTAACAAATAAAGAAGGAGACAATACAATGCCTAATCCAAAACATAAACACTCGAAAGCCCGGACACGGTCAAGAAGAACACATGAGAAGCTGGCTCCCCCGACGGTGGTCACCTGCTCGCAGTGCAACGAACCCAAGCGTCCCCATTACGCGTGCCTTTCTTGCGGCTATTACGATGGGCGCGAGGTAATCGAAATTAAGGTAAAAGCAGCTTCGTGATCGCACCGCTCAAAACCGGTGTGAGCGTACAGAATTCAACAGGTTTTCAGAGGTGTCCATGAGAATCGCTGTAGATGCGATGGGTGGAGATGATGCCCCTTTCTGTGAAGTCCGCGGGGGACTTGAAGCCTGTGAGGCGTTTGGCGTTGAAATCGCTCTCGTTGGAGACGAAACGGCTATTAAAGGTGCGCTCTCGGCCATCATCGCTCCAGTCCCTTCCGCCATCTCAATTATCCATACCCCCACTCGAATTGAAATGGGGGAATCCCCTTTAGCCGTTCGCAGAAAAAAAGATGCCTCAATCTGCGTTGCAACAGAGCAGGTTAAATCCGGAGAAGCGGTTGCCGTTATTAGCGCAGGAAATTCCGGAGCGAGCATGGCCGCCGCCTTCTTTATTCTAGGGGCGATTCCCGGAATTGATCGTCCTGCAATCGCAACCATGCTGCCGACCCTGACTGGAACCTCTATTCTAATTGATGCGGGTGCCAATGTGGATTGTAAGCCAAAACATCTGCTCGCCTTTGCCATGATGGGAGCTGTTTATGCTAAGGATATTTTAGGGATCGAAAAACCAAGGGTTGGCTTGCTTAATATCGGGGAGGAAGATTCCAAAGGAAATGAGTTAACGAAAGAGACTTTTTTGCTGTTGAAAAAAGCTTCCCTCAATTTTATTGGGAATATCGAAGGAAAAGAACTTTATGCGGGTGCTGCTGATGTCATTGTCTGCGATGGTTTTGTCGGAAATGTGACGTTAAAGGTCTCTGAGGGGTTGGCCGAGGCGATCACGCAGTTTTTGAAAAGAGAGATCATGGCATCGGCAATAGGAAGGCTCGGCGGATTTTTATTAAAGCCAGCGTTTAAACGATTTAAGAACAAAATTGATTACGCCGAATATGGCGGGGCGCCCCTTTTAGGGGTCAACGGCATTAGTATTATCTCTCATGGCCGATCCACTCCAAAAGCAATCAAGAATGCCATTCGGGTCGCGAAGGAATCGTTTGAGAGAGGGGTGAATCGCCACATTCGAGAAGAGATGGCAGAAGCCTTACCGTTCATGGGAGAGTCATGAGAGCAAGTATTATCGGGACCGGTGCTTACGCACCAGAAACGATTCTCACGAATCACGATCTGGAACAAAAAATAGAGACCTCCGATCAATGGATTGTCGAGCGAACCGGCGTGCGCGAACGCCGAATTGCCGCCAAGGACCAAGCAACATCCGACCTAGCGGTGAAAGCCGGAGAGCAGGCCCTCTTAAACGCGGGAGTCTTGGCATCGGAATTGGATCTGATTATTGTAGCAACCACAACACCCGATATGTTTTTCCCCTCAACAGCTTGCTTGGTGCTGCATAAAATTGCCGGAGGGGGAGCGACGAATGCTGCAGCATTTGATCTATCCGCAGCCTGCTCCGGGTTTGTCTATGCCCTCTCAGTTGGAGAACAATATATTCTATCAGGCAAGTATAAAAAGGTGCTCGTGATCGGCGCCGATTTGATGTCTCGTTTTGTGAATTGGGAAGATCGCACCACCTGCGTTCTTTTTGGTGATGGCGCAGGCGCAGTCGTTTTGGCACCGACGTCAGAAACACGCGGCTTATTATCAACGAAGATTCATTCCGATGGATCGCTTTGGGATTTAATCTCGGTGCCTGGCGGGGCAGTCGCAAACCCTGCGTCAGAGCAGGTCTTAGCTGATAAATCAAATACCATTAAAATGAAGGGAACTGAGACATTCAAGGCCGCGGTGCGAACATTGGAAGAGGTTGCACGAGAAACATTATCAGAAAATAATCTCTCGGTGTCGGATGTCTCCTTTGTGGTTCCGCATCAGGCGAATATTCGAATTATTAAGGCAGTGGCAGAGCGTCTTGAAATCTCGATGGACAAAGTGATTGTGAATGTGGATCGGTATGGCAATACCTCGGCTGCTTCCATTCCACTTGCGCTGGCCGAAGCAGTTGCAGACGGAAGAATCAAAACAGGATCACTTGTGTTATTGTTAGCGTTTGGGAGCGGGTTGACTTGGGGGTCCGCTCTGATAAAATGGTGAGTGCTGCGCACGGCGTTTTGGCCTACGGCCAGCCGGCGTTCCGGCCTCCTTATACAATGAGGGGATTTCTCCCCTTGATAAGGGGAGGTTCGGTGGAATTGAGAAAGTAGACCATAAAAAAGGAGTTAATCATGGAAAATAATAAACTACCTAGCAATTTTCTTTCAGGTTCGGCACTTATTTTAGGGGCGTCCAGCGGAATGGGCGAGGCTTGCGCGTTGGAGCTTGCCCGCCTGGGAATGGATATTTTCGGTGTTCACTTGGACCGCCGATCCACGTTAGCGAATGCTGACCGGATTGTCGGACAGATCAAAGAGCTGGGACGCAATGCCACTTTTTATAATGTCAATGCAGCCGATCCAGAAAAAAGAAAATCAGTGCTTGATGATATCGCAGTAAAAATAGCGGAAACAAAACAGTCGATTCATGTACTCCTTCACTCGCTGGCGTTTGGCACATTAAAACCGTTTATCGCCGATATCGAAGGCGATGCAGTATCGCGTCCCCAAATTGAAATGACCTTAGATGTCATGGCCCATTCGTTGATTTATTGGACACAAGATTTAGTGCGTACCGGATTGATGGGGGAAGGCGCGCGGGTTTTTGCATTAACCTCCGCTGGTGGCAGCCGGGTCTGGAAAACATACGGCCCGGTCTCGGCGGCCAAGTCGGCGCTCGAGTCGCATTCTCGGCAGCTCGCTTTAGAATTAGGCCCTCGTCGTATTTCAGTGAACGCCATTCGTGCCGGCGTGACCGATACCCCTGCATTAAGAAAAATTCCAGGAAGCGATAAGATGATCCAGATGGCTCTGGCGAAAAATCCGCGCGGACGACTTACCACAACGGAAGATGTTGCTGGCGTTATTGCGCTTTTATCACATCCTTCGGCGCATTGGATTACCGGAGAGGTGATTGGCGTAGACGGCGGAGAATTCATAGTTGACTAGTGGCGACGGCCACTATCGAGAATGACCGCGACCAACGGGAGCGGTGCAAGATAAATATGCTTACACAAAGAAAATCATCTATACAAAAACAAACATCTTACAGAAAAAGATCGAACTAAAATGAAACCTGCTTTTATTTTTCCCGGACAAGGCTCTCAATATGTCGGCATGGGCAGAGTCCTTTACGAACAATTTGATGCCGTAAAAAAAACATATCAGGAAGCCTCAGACATCCTCGGCTACGATATAGCAAAACTTTGCTTCGAGGGTCCGGAAGAAAAACTCAATCAAACCGAATATACCCAGCCCGCTCTGCTCACAACCAGTATTGCCGTTTGGCGGGCACTGGGATCTTCTGCCGATATTGCGCGGGCCGTTGCCGGTCATAGTTTGGGAGAGTATTCCGCATTGGTCGCTGCGGGAGCGATTTGTTTTTCCGATGCGGTTTCGTTGGTTTCACAAAGAGGTCGTTTTATGCAGGAGGCGGTTGCTTTCGGAGAAGGCGGAATGGCTGCGGTTGTTGGATTATCCGCTAAAGAGGTAGAAGCGATTTGCAATGTGGTTGTTGCCGAAGGCTTCGAAATCTTTCCCGCAAATTTTAACGCGCCCGATCAGGTCGTGATCGCCGGAAGAAAAAACGGTCTTGAAAAAGCCATGCCGAGGCTTACAGAGAAAGGGGCAAAACGGATCATTCCATTATCCGTCAGTGTTCCATCGCATACCCCGTTAATGAAGCCGGCTTGTGCGCGTCTTTCTGATGCCCTTTACAAAATTACTGGAAAGGATATCTCTATCCCTCTGATTAACAATTTAGAAGCAAAGGCAATCACAAAATGGTTGGATGTCCGTACATCGCTTGTTTCTCAATTGGCCTTTCCGCTCCTTTGGGATCAGACGATCCAAAATATGAAGGCAATGGGAGTAGATTGCTTTATTGAGATTGGCCCCAGTCGTGTTTTGTCAGGGCTGATGAAACGAATTGACAGAACGGCGCGTGTGATCAATGCGGAAGACCCAGAAGGGGTTGCGAGAGTAGCAGAGGCAATCAAGGGAGGTGTATGTTGACTGGATTAGAAGAGAAAGTTGCGATTGTGACCGGAGCGGGACGCGGGATTGGTTTGGCGATTGCCACCGTCCTTGCCGAGCGCGGGGCGAGCGTGGTCATCTCCGACCGCGATACACAAATGGCCGAGGAGGCCGCCGAAAAATTAGTTTCAAATGGAAAGCAGGCGATTGCCATTTCCGCCGATGTTGCGAATGGGGAGCATGTAAAAAATCTGGCAGCAACGACACTTTCTCATTGGGGACGGGTTGATATCTTGGTGAACAATGCGGGGATGACGCGCGACGGTCTGCTATTAAGGATGAAGGAAGAAGACTGGGATGCTGTTATCTCGGTTAACCTTAAAGGTGTTTATTATTGCATTAAGTCGGTCTTGCCGGGGATGTCAAAACAGCGAAGCGGAAAAATTATTAGTATCAGCTCTATTGCGGGAGCCATGGGGAACGCCGGTCAGGCCAACTATGCGGCCTCGAAGGCGGCACTCATTGGCCTAACAAAAACAATTGCAAGAGAGTATGCCTCAAGGGGAATTACTGCAAATGCAGTCGCCCCTGGGTTTATTGACACTGCGATGACAGCGGGGTTACCATCAGCAGTAAAAGAAACCCTGATGAAAGAAATTCCGCTTGCCCGGTTGGGCGTGCCGGAAGATATTGCCTATACGGTTGCTTTTCTGGCATCCAGTCAGGCAGACTACATCACCGGTCAGGTATTGCATGTCAACGGTGGCATGTACATGGGGGGCTAGCGAGTACCACCATGCGTAATGAGTCGCCACGTTGTGGCGCCTGTAAAGGCGGACATCAGAAAATCGGAGTCCGTATTGTTAGAGTAACAAATTAGGAGGAAGAAGAGTGGAACTTTATGATCGTGTTAAGAAGATTATTTGTGAACAGCTTGACGTAGAAGAAGAGGATGTAAAGCTGGAGTCGTCTTTTGTAGATGATCTAGGCGCAGACTCACTCGACACGGTCGAACTGGTCATGGCACTGGAAGAGGAATTTTCCGTTGAGATTCCTGATGAAGATGCCGAGAAAATTGCTACAGTGCAAAACGCGCTGGACTACATTAAAGACAAGATTTAAGAGCTGTTGTGCATGGCTTCACGCTTCGCGCAACCATCGAAATCGGTTAAACACGAGCATTCAGTGCAACGTGCCCTGCGAGCACTCGCAGGGTGTCGGACGCGCAGTCTGTTTTTAGAGGTACCCGGTTCTGCCTCCTTAAGATTAAAATAGGGAGGTGGCGGGGGGAATCCTATCTTTACGATGTTATATCCATTAACAATACAAAAAAACGAGAGTGTTTCTTGAAGCGACGGGTTGTTATTACAGGACTGGGATTAGTGACTCCAATTGGCATTGGGACAGATGCGACATGGAATGCTCTTTTGGCAGGCCAATCGGGTATTGGTCGCATTACCCATTTTGATCCAACCGACTATCCTTCTCAAATTGCTGGCGAAGTCACCGACTTTAACCCGCTCGATTATATTGACGGAAAAGAAGTGAAGAAGATGGATCGGTTTATCCATTTTGCAATTGCAGCGGGCCAGATGGCAATGGATGACGCCGGACTCAAAACATTCGGCGATGATCCGCGTGCCGGCATCTATGTCGGTTCTGGTATTGGGGGAATCGGCTCCATTGAACATTGGTGTAAAGTCCTGCTCGAAAAAGGTCCAAAACGGGTCACCCCCTTCTTCATTCCGATGTCTATTATTAATCTAGTCTCTGGACAACTTGCAATCCGTTTTGGCGCACGCGGGCCGAACTCCTGTGCCGTCACTGCTTGTGCGACCGGAACCCACTGCATCGGAGACTCATTTCGATTGATTCAAAATGGAGAGGCAGATGCCATGATTGCTGGTGGGACAGAGGCGGCGGTTACGCCGGTCTCGGTTGCGGGCTTTGCTGCTGCGCGAGCCTTGTCCACACGAAATGACGAACCGCAAAAAGCGAGCCGGCCGTTTGATAAAGATCGTGACGGCTTTGTGATGGGGGAAGGGGCCGGGGTGATGGTTTTGGAGGAGCTTTCCCGTGCCCAATCGCGCGGTGCCAAGATTTATGCGGAAGTGGTTGGCTACGGGGCAACGGCTGATGCGTATCATATTACCTCGCCTTCCGAAGGGGGTGAGGGGGCGGTGCGATGCATGAATATTGCGCTTGCTGATGCGGGAATTCGTCCCGATTCGGTAGATCATATTAACGCTCATGCCACCTCAACCTCAGCCGATACAAAAGAAACGCTTGCAATGAAAACAGTCTTTGGGGATGCGGTGCATCAAATTGCCATTAGTGCGACAAAGTCAATGACCGGGCATCTTCTCGGTGCTGCGGGCGGAGTTGAGGGTGTCTTTACTGCCTTGGCCATTTATCATGGAATTGTTCCTCCCACAATCAACCTTGATCATCCCGATCCAGATTGCGATTTAGACTACACCCCACATCAGCCTCGCAAAAAAGAAGTAAATGTGGCATTATCGAATTCGTTTGGTTTTGGGGGCACCAATGGAACCATCGTTTTCAAAAAATATTGGCAGTAGAAATCCTTCTGCCCAATCCAACCTCTCCGCTCTCGAGACGCGAATCCGCTTTGTCTTCAAAGACAAAGATTTACTGCAACAGGCGCTCACGCATAAGTCTTATGCCAATGAGAATCCGGATCAAAATCAGTCTGACAATGAACGGTTAGAGTTTTTGGGTGATGCCGTATTGGGCTTTGTCATCAGTCAATCGCTCTTTATTGAAAATCGCTCTCTTTCTGAAGGGGATTTATCAAAGTGTCGGGCTGGCGCTGTCCGAGAAGCCGCGCTCTGTGAGATTGCAAGAGGAATGGATTTAGGCGATTATCTTTTTTTAGGGGTCGGCGAAGAAAGAGGGGGCGGCCGCGGAAAACCATCTCTTTTGGGAGATGCGCTAGAGGCACTGATTGCGGCAATCTATCTTGATGGCGGCATTCGGGCAGCAAAGCGGTTTGTTTTGCGGGAATTCCCTTATTTGGGAATCGTAAAATTATCGGAAGGATCGGCTGAAAACTTTTTTGACCTGCAAGATTACAAAACAGAGCTACAGGAGCTTTGTCAGCAGCGCTTTTGTGCTTTGCCTGAATATCATACGATCAACGAATCAGGTCCAGGGCATCAAAAGCGTTTTGAGGTTGAGGTGCGTATTTTAGGTGATCTCTACGGAGCAAGCACTGGAAAAAGCAAGAAGGAAGCGCAGCAACAATCCGCAAAGGCGGCGCTGGCTAAGCTTTCTGAAGAAGGTTGTTAGGGGGACTCGCACCATTTTGACACTTTTTATGAAAGGTGGTATGACTATGCCCGTGAAGATTTTGTCAAAACAGTCATGAAAGTTGCCTTGGTACATGATTGGCTGACGGGCATGCGCGGCGGAGAAAAATGTCTGGAGGCCTTTTGTACACTCTTTCCCAATGCCGACATCTATACGCTGCTTCACACCCCGAAATCAGTCTCTCCCGAGATTGAAAAACATTCCATTCGTACGAGTTTTATTCAACATCTTCCGGCAAGTGATCGAAAATATCAGTACTATCTTCCGTTTTTCCCAATGGCGATTGCCTCTTTTGATCTTTCCGGCTACGATTTGATTTTAAGTTCTAGTCATTGTGTTGCCAAGGGGGTTTGCGTTCCAGCGTCGACTTGTCATATTGCCTATATTCATACCCCGATGCGTTATATTTGGGATCAATATGACATTTATTTTAATGGCGAAACTGCATCCATACCCGTTCGCGCCGCGATGAAAATCGTTCGGCCCTATTTGAGGCACTGGGATCTTTCTTCCAACGATGGTATTGATGCCTTTATTGCTAACTCAGCTTTCGTAGCGGAAAGAATCAAACGCTGTTACAACAAAAAGGCCGATGTGATTTATCCGCCGGTAGACTACGAACGATTTTCCGCCGCATCGGGCAATGACGGCTTTTATCTAATGGTCACCGCCTTGGTGCCATACAAACGGGTTGACCTTGCAATTACAGCTTTTAACCGCCTGAAACGACCATTACACATTATTGGGTCGGGACAAGACGAGATGCGGCTCAAAAATCTTGCCGGGGAAACAATTACATTTTTAGGAAGACAATCGGATGAAGCGGTTGGTTCGGCTTACGCCAATTGCCGGGCATTGGTCTTTCCAGGGGAAGAAGATTTTGGTATTGTTCCGTTGGAGGCCATGGCATCGGGAAAGCCGGTTATCGCATACGGAAAAGGGGGGGTGCTTGAAACTGTCGTTCCACTCGGCAGCTCAAGTCATCCAAGAGAAGCACCGACCGGATTATTTTTTTATCAGCAGACAGCCGATTCACTTTGTGATGCCATCTTGTATTTTGAAAAGCACCAGGCCCAATTTGATCCAATAAAAATAAGGCAGCACATCAGATCGTTTCGGGAAGACCGATTTAAAAGTGAGATGACCCGATATATCGAGAAAACATTTCAGGCTTTTTGCGAAGGGGAAAATGCTCAAACGACATAGCGAGTTTTATCAATCGCTTCTATTGTTATCTGACTTTGCACTCATTGCGATTGGCTGGGTCAGCGCTTATGTACTGCGTTTTTATACCAATCTCATTCCAATTACAAAAGGGATTCCGGGGTTCACCGCTTATTTATCGCTGCTTCCAGCCGTTTTAGTCGCGTGGGTCATAGCGTTTCGGTTATTTCATCTTTATCGGCCCCGGACAACCGCATCGTTTTTTTCTGAAATTTGGGACATCCTCCAAGGATGCGCCTTCATGACAATTCTGTTGGTCACCATCAGTTTCTTCCTAAGACAATTTGAATATTCAAGAGCGGTCTTTATTCTTTTTGGAATTCATTCTGTTTTTTTTCTGGCGGCCAGCCGATGGGGTTTCCGAGCCACACTCCGTTTGCTGCGGGAAAAAGGATATGATCGACACAATGTCTTGGTGATTGGCGCCGGAAAACTAGGGCAGGATATGGCAGCCCGATTGCATCATCACGCTGAATTGGGTCTCCATATCGTGGGCTATCTGACGCGAGACCCGAAGAAAGTGGGGCAAACTATCGGTGGCATTTTGGTACTGGGCGTTTATGAAGACCTGCCTGATATTTTCACAAAATATAGTATAGACCAGGTTTTTATTGCAATCCCGCAGGAATCGTATGGAAAATTGAAGAAGATGGCCGCATTTTTTCAAGAACAGACAGTAGATGTTCGAATGGTTCCCGATATCATTCAGTTTATGACGGTGCAAGGGCAGGCGGAGCTTTTTGACGGCATTCCGATTGTCACTTTACAGGCCACGCCGCTTTACGGATGGAACCAACTTGCAAAAAGGGTCATGGATGTTTTATTCTCTTTGTTTACATTATTGATCATCTCTCCGCTGATGGTTCTTATTGGGGTTTCGATCTTTCTAACGTCTGGCAGTCCGATTCTTTACCGACAAAAAAGAATTGGGTATGACGGCTTGGTCTTTGATATGTTAAAATTCAGGACCATGTTGAAAGATGCGGAGGCTGCGACCGGGGCCGTTTGGACGGTAGAAAATGATCCGCGCCGGACTGCGTTTGGCTCCTTCTTAAGGGCAACCAGTCTAGATGAGCTTCCTCAATTTTTTAATGTATTGAAAGGGGAGATGAGTGTTGTCGGCCCTCGTCCGGAGCGTCCCGAGTTTGTTGAGGAGTTTAAGCATAAGGTACCCCGGTATATGTTGCGCCATAAAATTAAAGCCGGGATTACCGGATTAGCACAAGTTTCCGGCTGGCGCGGAAACACTTCGATTGATGAGCGGATTAAATGTGATCTGGAATATATAGAACGCTGGTCACCTTGGGTGGATATCAAGATTATGGTCAAAACCCTCTGGAAAGGTTTTTTCCATAAGAACGCGTACTAGCCCCCAAGCTGGGGGCGGGCAGAATAACAACTCCCGTTGGTTGTTGTCGGTTTTTAAGAGATTGTTTATAGGTAATATCGTATCTGGCAAGAAAACAAGATGTAAAAATAAACGGTGAGTGTAGCTCAATGGCAGAGCACTGGGTTGTGGTCCCAGGGGTTGAGGGTTCGATACCCTTCACTCACCCCAGTTATTGTGAGATCGCATTGTATTCGTAGCATTTCTGTTTCTACAGCGGCCAGCGGGAGCTGTCCATCCCGCCCGCGCCCGTAGGCGCGCGCCCATAGCTCAGTTGGATAGAGCACTTGGCTTCGAACCAAGGGGTCGGGAGTTCGAATCTCTCTGGGCGCACCACAGACCTATAAAAAAATATGGAACGATTACAAAAAATCATAGCGCAAGCCGGAATCACATCGAGACGTGGCGCAGAAACCCTGATTATGGAAGGTTCTGTACGCGTTAATGGTCAAGTTGTTACTGAATTAGGGGTAAAGGCCGATCCGCTCAAAGACCATATTAAGGTCAACGGAAAACTGCTTTGTGCACCAAGGAAGAAACTTTATTTTATTTTGAATAAACCAAAAGGCTATATTACATCGGTCTCAGACCCGGAAGGCCGCCCAACGGTCATGCAATTATTATCTGGCGTGAGAGAGCGACTTTACCCAGTTGGCCGATTGGATTATTATACAGAAGGGCTGCTGCTTTTAACCAACGATGGGGATTTGGCCCATAAGCTTATGCATCCAAGTTTCGAGATTGAGAAAAAATATTGGGCCAAGGTCAAAGGGGTGCCTTCCGAAGGAGCGATTAATAAAATTGCTGCCGGGGGGATTCCGGTCGCCGGGGGCGTAAGTGCGCCATGCAAAATTCGTCTGACTGAAAAAAACGATAATAACTCATGGCTCGAATTGATCTTGCATGAAGGGAAGAAAAGAGAGATTCGGGTACTGATGGATCAAATTGGCCATTTTGTACTCAAATTAAAACGCGTTGGCTATGCACATCTAAAACTCGGAACGCTTCCGATTGGTGCTTATCGTCCTTTGACAGAAAGAGAAGTCGAAGGACTTGAAAAACGGGTTGGGGCAGCAGCATCTCGTGTCTGAAGAATCATCTAAAGTCGTTGCGACGGTTTATAACCAAATGGGCGGCGGGTTCGACGATCTCGTTGAGAGCACCCCCTTTCTGATTAACTGCACCCGGTTATACAATTTCTGTTTGGAAATGTTTTCACCCAGCCTTTCGTCTTCCCATGTTTTGGATGTTGGATGCGGCAGTGGGGTGCAGTCCTTTGCACTTGCCCCTTTTGCGAAACAGATTACCGGCGTTGATCTTTCTGAGACATTAATTGAGATTGCAAAAAAGCGCTGTGGCAATTATCCTCATGTTCAATTTCAGGTCGGCAATGCCTGTGCCCTTCCTTTTCCCGATGCCCATTTTGATTTTATTATTTCGTATGGCGATGTGGTTAGCCATATTGTAGAAGGATACGAGCAGGCCATTTCAGAAATGGCGCGTGTTGCAAAGTCCGGTGCGCTTGTCACATTTGAGGTCGATACCAAATGGAATTTTGGTATTTTTTATCATCCTGCTGAGTTGATGGAGGCCCTCGCGGTACGCGGGAAGGGACATGCCACGCGAGATTGGGAAGGAATGAAATTTAAGACGTTTACCTATTGTGAGATTGCAGCTATTTTGGAGAAAAATAATCTAGAGATTGTCTCATGCCGGGGACACAATATTTTGGCCTCATTGATTCCTGACCGTTTCTTGCTTGAGAAAAATCGGCGCAGTTTCTTGGGGCGGGTTGCTCTCTTTTTAGGACAGATTGATCTTGCCATTTCAGGCCTCTTTCCGTTCAACCGCTTTGGGTTTAATTTCATCCTGACGGCGAAAAAAGGGGGCAACGTACCCCCATCGGACTTGCGCTCCGGTGGGTCGCTGTAGCAATAGAGACAACGTAGGGTTTAGAAAAAAGCCTTAACAGAATAAATAGTCTCTCTACTTAGGCGCAAAAATATCAGTTGCCGGAGAGATAACCATCACCATCTGGTAGATACAAAACGCTGCAACCAGCATCAGAACGACCATCAAAGCCGACCGAAGATATTGAGTTAATTTTCCCATTTTTTATAACCCTATTCACCCAATTTAGGACACCCAAAGGGATTCACCGGTTGATCTTTGTGGGTTTCGGGACAAATATCAAAAGCATCCAAGATGCCATCAGAGTCGGTATCGAGCGGACACCCCACTGAATCAGTACCATAGACCGTTGGGCATTTGTCTAATATATCTGGAACCTTGTCAGCGTCTGTATCCACGGGACAGCCGGATCCGTCAATCACGATCCCAATCGGGTTATTGGGACATTGATCCAGACTATCTGGAATCCGATCGGAATCAGTATCCAGAGGACAGCCAACCGTATTCACGGCAATTTTACCTGGTGTGTTTGGACATTGGTCTAATGTGTCAGGGATACGATCTAAATCGGCATCTAGCGAACAACCAAATTCGTCAACAGCAATTCCAATCGGAGTTTTGAGACATTGATCAAATTGATCCGGAATCTTGTCAAAATCGATATCCAGCGTACAGCCGTTTTTATCAATGGTCATCTTAGCAGGCGTCATTGGACAAAGATCCAGCCGGTCCGAGATGCCATCACGATCTTGGTCTAGTGGACAGCCGGTTTGATCAACGATCTCGCCCAAAGCGGTGTTTGGGCAACGGTCATCCAGATCTAAAACCTTGTCCAAATCAGAATCGGGCGGGGGCAGCTTGACCACCTTTTGAATGACCTTGGGGGCAATGAACCTGATCCCAAGGGTCGCCTCGAAATGACTCAACATCTTTTCGCTGTTAAAATCAAGAATATGTTGAATATCAGCTTGTAGCGCGACCCGTTTCTCGACGAGGAGGTAACGCATTCCAACTCCGTAACGAAGCATCGGATCATTTCCGATTGATTCAATCGTGATACCCCCTGCGCCGACTTTGAAAAAAGGGTACCAGCGATCGGGCATCTTCATCAAATGGTACAAGGCTGAAATGTCCCAGAGCGTTGCATTGAGATGTTTTTGATCGGACTTACGTTTTGTCGAGACCTTCTCGATCCCGCCCTCTATTCCCCATCGAGAAGTAATCCATTTGTCGCTTGACTCCACGTTTTCCCCTGTGACATTTTCTTTGGAGAGAAACGACAATCCAAATCGCAGCCCAATGGATGTCCCGGTTTCAAGTCCTTGATCCTTTGAGAAGGAGAGGCCGCCTAGGATAGGGGTCATGAAAAGATCACCGGAATCAGCCGCTTTGGCAGTAGAATGGGCAAGGAGAGACAAAGAGAGAAGAAGGCCAAATGCCGTCCAATTATTTTTTCTCATCTTGACTCTTAAAATAAGTGACATCGGGGATGATCTCTTCAAACGACTTGAGAGAAATCTTGTAGAGTGGCGCGGAAGGCTGTGTAACCACGTAAACCGATTCAGGTTCGTCCTTCGTTGTATAAAATGTTCCCTCGTGTGAGACCGATCCGCCCGATCCGATTGTTATCTTCAGACGAGAAAAAGGGGCACCCAAGGCCTTAACTTGTTGTGTCTTATTTTCATCTATAAAAGATTCAGCGCGTAAAGAAGAAAGTCTTCCTAAAAATTCAAGCACCTTAGCCGAATCGGCACTTTCAGAAGGCGTTTTGATGATCCATTTTTCGGAAGCTTTGGTCAGCGTACTCGTTCCTTGCGGCCCTTCTATTTCAAATGATTGTACATCCGATGAAAAGAAGTGAAAGACCTCTTGTCTACGCCAGTCGGTCAAACCTTTTGTAAAATAAGGCGTCAAATCGTTCCCAATGAGATAGACATTGTTCCCCACCTTCGCATAAAAGGTCTGACCGGACATTCCCAAATCGCCAATCTCCAAAAGATCACTATCGGAACCGGTTAAAATCACTCGAATGGAATGGGCAGGCGGGGAAAGCCCAAATGACGCAAAATCGGCAGGAGTGGCATCTATCTTCCGAGTCGATTTGAGGTTGGAAAGAAGTGAGGCAAACATTCCTGCGACCCCTTCATCTGCAATGGTCTCAATCGGCTCTGAAATCCGCCAGGGGGTGTCTGGATTGCCCGATAATTGCTGTAATCGAGTCCTCCCAGAAGCCCCTTCAATAATAATCTCGACAATATCCGACTCGGAGAAGGTAAATAGACGAGACGATGCAGCCTCCGCCTTCTCTTTTTTTTCTTTGCCGGGCAGTTCGACAAAATAAAGGTACGCAAAAAGCGCAGCCAAAATAACAGCGAGAAAAATAGACGGTCTTAAACTTTTCATTGACGACATGCTAACCAGTGTATAACAGTTAAGTGAGTTTATATATCCCGTTCACCCCGAGCCTGTCGAAGGGTAAAATCTTTCAATGAGTTCCGTTCATTGTTCGACTCGAGAGCCCGTCGAAGCGTCACCACGAACGGTGTACTACACCAGACCGACCAACGGGAGGGCTCCATCCGCCCCTCCCGCTAGGGAGCTAGAGCCATCGTCTTCTTCGGGAAACAATGAGTCCGAAAATTAAAATTCCGATTGGGAGAATGAGGACGGAGAAATAAAAAATCATCTGCTGCTGTGTTTTCGAAAGGAGCAATGCTTCGATCTGCGATGCCTTGGGGCGAATCGAAATCAGATCTTTCTCTTGGGCAAGAAAACTGACAATATTCTGGAACAAATCGCCGTTTCCAGCCGATTGTGCCAATCCGTTTGTAGCAAAATCAGAATCGCCAACGACCACCATCTGCATTTTAGACGCAGCACTTTCTTCTTTTTCGTCTCCCCGCTTTTTATGAGAAAAGAGGCCGCCGATAACAATTGGCCCTTTTTGATCCTG
The DNA here is from genome assembly GCA_038067655.1 of Nitrospirota bacterium. Lineage (GTDB taxonomy): Bacteria > Nitrospirota > Nitrospiria > SBBL01 > SBBA01 > JACPZM01. Next base: position 3,186 of record JBBTNS010000046.1, on the reverse strand, counting down.
ATTCGGATCAATTGAGATTTCATTTGCAAGGCGCTTTGTTGCCCAACTGTTTTCGCCTGTTTGTAAAAAAGAATCAAACCGCAATTTTTCACCGTATGCCCCGTCAAACCCAACAGAGCGGGAAAGCGAGTAAAAAGTGATCTGATCAAACTTGTTGGTAATCTCGTGCGTCAAATAACCGTTTGGCGCAATAACCGGGGTCGCCGGCCCCAATCCGGACGAGGGATCTACAATAATATCTTTTTCCAAAATCACTCCCCATTTTGAAAGCAGCGTCTCCAGATTACTTTTTGACAACGGATCAATCAAGACAAACAACTTGCCGCCGCCCGTCAAATAGTCATTGAGGATGGCTTGTTCTTCTTCGGGATATTGATTTTCAGGGCCACCGATGATGACCACTGCGGCATCTTCGGGAACTTTTGGGGCCGACAGCAAGATGAGGTTTTTTACGCCGAATCCCTGCTTTTCCAGAGACGCTTTGACGTAAGAGAAACCCGCGCGTTCTGTATTATCAATGGCATGCTCTCCGTGTCCCTCTATAAAATAAAACTGTTTTTTTGACGACCGGCCCAGTCGAATAATGGCCGATGTTAACTCCTGCTCTGATAGGTCGGGGATTTTGGCGGATTGGCCCTTCACCTCAACAATCACGGTATTATACTCTGAAATCCCGTATTGTTTGGCGATTGCCGGCTTTTTATCCGGGTCAATAATTTCATACTTTATTTTTGTGTTGGTACGACGATAGTTATCAAAAAGGTCTTTTGCGGCCGCTGCGCGGCCGTCTCCTTCTGCAAAAAAGCCGGAAATTTTAACCTCTTCTTTCAGCCCTTTTAACACTTGCGTCGTTTGAGGAGAAAGGGTAAAAGCATCCGAGCCGGAAAAATCAACGCGAATTTCGTGCTCAGAAATCATAAAATTAATAATGCCCAAAATGGCAACAAAGATAACCACCATTAAAATGGAGTTGGCTCCCAATTGTGTCGAACGTTGGTGGGAAACCTCTTTTAAGACCTCAAAATGGGTCATGAAGAATACAATAAGATGGATGGCGGCCAGGACTTCCAATGTTGTGTATGCAATGACCCAGTCGGGCTTTACAATATAAACAACAAGTCCGGCGATTCCTAAAAGAACCCCGATCATCCCGATAATGATCGCTGTTTTTCTACTTATTTCCATTAAAACCCATCCCCACCTCGCCTCCCCTTGAAGGGGAGCGATATTATCTTTCAGGCGCCCCAACGGGGCGACTCATTACGCCAGGGGGGTGCTACCCCCCTATTTCCATCGAGTGGATTCCACAACTCGGTGAGACAAAAAAAGACCCAATAATGTCATCGAGACGAAATAGCCGATATCTCTTGTATTAATGAGACCGCGTGCCATGTTATCTAGATGTTGCACTAAAGATAAAAAATTCAGGACGGCAGAGAGCGGCGTGCCGTCTCCCCCGCCGATTGCGCTTTGGTCTCCTGCGCCAACCAGCCAAAGACCGATTGAGATTCCAAATGAGGAGACTGCGGCAATCATCTGATTTTCCGTCAGCGTCGAGGCAAACACGCCAAAGGCGACAAAGACCGCGCCCATCAATGAAAGTCCCAAGTAACTTGCAAGCAGCGGTTTAATCGGAACAGTAATAAACGCGGATAAAATGAGTGGAACATGAAGCGTCAACGCCAAAAGAATCAGATAAACAAAAAAGGCGGATAAGAATTTAGAGAGCACAATTTCAGTCAATGTGATCGGGGAAGTAAGCAGGAGCTCCATCGTCCTCCCCTTTTTCTCTTCCGCAAAAAGACGCATTGTGAGTAGCGGAACCATGAGCAGCAGGATAATGCCCATGTTCATAAAAGCGGGATGAAAGATGACCTGATGAATCGTCACATCCGGCATACTTTGTTGCAGCTGCATCATCCGGGTTGACATGTTGGCGAAAGCGCTAATTTGGAGATAAAAAAGAAAATCGGTAATCAGCAGAAAGACCATTGCAAGAACGTATGCAATGGGGGAGATAAAATAGAGTCGCAACTCTTTTCCAATGAGAGGCCCCATATTTCTCATGCTGCGATTCCCGAATGGAGCGACTCGGACTCTGTGCCGGAGGGCTCTTGTTCTACTGATTGTTCTTCCGTGGTCAGATGCAAGAAGACCTCTTCCAGGCTGACCGTAACCAATTGAAGTTCCAAAAGGCCCCAGCCGTTTTCAACAATCACTTGGGAGATTGCTTCTCGAACATCGTGTCCTAATTGGGTTTCAACGATGAATTTTCCAACGTTCGCAACATCGACAGGACATTGCGATACCTGCGATACCCCTGTGATGGCGAGAACTTTCTCTGGGCAGAAATTCTCTTTTTTTCTGATCGTAAAAGAAAGTTTTTCGGAGCCTTGTATCTTGGAGAAAAGCTGTTCCGGGGAGCCTTCGGCAACGATCTGTCCTTTGTTAATAATGACGACTTTCTGGCAGACCGCGGTGGCCTCCGGCAGAATATGCGTACAAAGAATAATCGTATGTTCTCCACGTAAGTTTTTAATCAGTTCTCGAATTTCGATAATCTGTTTAGGGTCGAGTCCCACCGTTGGCTCATCCAATATGAGAACTTCTGGGTTATGGATCAGGGCTTGCGCGATGCCAACCCGCTGACGGAATCCACGCGAAAGGTTGGCAATGAGCCGTCCCCTAACCTCGCCCAGATTACACTTTTCGATAACCGAATTTAGACTGCTTTGAAGGGTTGCTCCACGGAGTCCCTTGATCTTACCCACAAAACTCAAATATTCGGTTACTGTGAGATCAAGATAGATCGGCGGATGTTCAGGAAGATATCCGATCCGGCGTTTAACCTCCAAAGGTTTTTCAAAAGTATCGTAGCCTGCGACAATGGCGGTCCCGCTGGTGGCTGGCATGAGGCCCGACAAGATGCGCATGGTGGTTGTCTTTCCTGCGCCATTAGGGCCTAAGAAGGCCAAAATCTCCCCTTTATCAACAGAGAAATTGATATTCTTGACGGCAACATGATTGCCGTATTTTTTTTCTAAATCTTTAACTAAAACCATCGGATCAGCCTATGCACCAAAAGGATGATTCATATATCATAAAAGAAGCGGTCAGTCAATTTTGAGCTTCATCCCAAGAACAGCGATAGAAAAGTGTGTGGCATTGTCCGGTGGTTTTGAGGCC
>JBBTNS010000045.1:0-30566 GCA_038067655.1 Nitrospirota bacterium | reverse complement strand
GAGTTCGGGGTGAAAGGCTTATCGTTCTGTCGGTCTTTCATGCGCGTCGCAATCCAACAACTTGGCGAGAGCGGAGATAACCATGCGCTGCAAACGACCTTCGAAGACCCACGCGTTTGAGTGCCACGTTAGGAGGCGATAAGAAGAGGCATGGCTGGAAAGGTCACGACAATTCATTCGGCCCGTCGGCGCAAGACAACTCGGGATCGTCATGCCCTGCAGTTTCTCGTTGCTCTCACAAGGACGAACCCGTTGGTGTGGCGTCGCATTCAAGTGCCTGATGCCTACTCATTCTGGGATTTGCACGTGGCCATTCAGGATGCGATGGGCTGGCAGGACTACCATCTGCATGAGTTCCGGGTCGTCCACCCGCAGAGAGGCAAAGTCGAGCACTTGGGCATTCCTGACCTAGATTTGCCTGATGAACGCCCATGCACAGCATCTTGGGATGTACCCGTTTCGGCGTATTTCAACTGGGAGTCGATCTCGCAGGCGCAGGCGGCCGTGTACGTGTATGACTTCGGCGACAACTGGCGCCACATCGTGATGTTCGAAGACGTGTTGCCTGTCGGTTCTGCACGGCTTCCGCGCTGCGTTGCTGGCGCACGCGCTTGCCCGCCAGAAGACTGCGGTGGGGTGCACGGCTTCGACAAATTCCTTGAGGCCATCGCAGACCTAAAGCATCCCGAACATGCCGACCTCGTGCAATGGTCTGGCGGGGGGTACAATCCGGAGGCATTCGATCCGGCGCGAGTGGTCTTCGACAATCCGCATGAACGCTGGAGGAAGGCATTCCAAGAATAGGGACAAACAAAAAGGAAAAGTCATTCGACGATGTTTTTTCAAAAAACAAGATTGATTTACCCAAATGCTTAGATTATAAATAGGGTATGCAATTAACTCATGAAGCAAAAACATCGCTTGAGCGAGAATACGCCCTTTGCTCAAGTGCCATCGCCTTCTATAAAAAAATGCTCAAGGAGTTCGAGCGAAAATACAGATTTACGACAAGAATGTTTTTAAAACGCTTTGAAGCCGGTGAAATCGGTGATGATACTGATTTCTTTGACTGGTTCGCGTTTGCCCGGCTTCTCTCTCAGTGGTAAAAAACGCAGTCGGCGCTTCGCTCCGCGATCCGATGATTCAGAGATTTCTTGATAACATAGAAAAAGTCATCAGATCACATCCCGCAATTCTTTCCTCTACGCTTCAAAAACAAATCGGGCCTGATGGCAACACGATTTACCTCAAAGGTGTTATTACTTTCGTTGACTTATCGGTTCTTGAGTTATCTATTTTTGCCACTTTGTTGTCATATAGAATCGTCTCTGAGAAATATCGATTTCAATATATGGATAAGCGGAACCAAGTCGTTTTTCGCTAGAAACGGGGTCAGGCTTCCAAGATTGGAAGTATCACAGGCTAACATCGACTTTAACATAGCTAGGTTTTTCCGTTTTGGGTCATGCCTCGATCGATCCGTGATTTTGCGCACCCCTCGCAGGGGTCGCACCCCTGGACTCATTGCACTCATATCTCGGTTAAACCGACGTCCCAATTTCGTTAGCGTCACACATCCCGATTCCATCGCCAGCCACCCCATTACGGCGCGCGCTTCCGAATACAGGGCACCTCTAAGAACCGTCACGAGCGGTCGGGACGCCGACTGCGGGGTCGCGCAGTCGGTTTTTAGAGGTGCCCTATAGGGGGAGCAATCAGGAGCAGCTAAAAGGGTGGGGGGAAAAGGCATTGAAATGGGTCAGTGTTGTTTCAATGGAAGAGGCCGCTGTGGCAAAAATAAATTAAGGAGGAAAACTACCATGAAAAAAAATCGCATAGCTGTTGTAATAATCGTCCTGATCTTAGCGCTCTTTTTGTCCCTGGGGGGGGGTGCCCAAGCCGAAGAGGGAGTCGTCTCCAGTGCCCTTTTTGGAGATTACTACTGGGTGGCCAAAAACCAAAAGGAATCTTTTGAAAATAAAAACGGCCTCGTGATTCGCCGTGCCTATCTGACATACGACAAAAAGATCAATGCAGCGTTTGCGGCAAAGCTCCAATTGGAGCTGAATCAAACCGATTTTGCGACTACAACTTCCACGATGATTCCGTTTTTAAAGCAGGCCCATCTTGCGTACAACCGTGGGCTTCAAACTGTTTATTTCGGACTCGCGGGCACTCCCACATGGGATGTTGTGGAGTCGCATTGGGGCTATCGTTTTGTAGAGAAGACCCCGCTTGATCTCCAAAAGCTGGGCAGCTCTGTGGATGGTGGGTTGGCTTTCAAAGGGCATTTTGATGCTGAAAAGAAGTGGGGATATCATTTCATGGCCGGCAACGGAGCAGGAACGGGATCGGAAACCAACGATTCGAAAAAGTTTTATTTGTCCCTGACAGCGGCACCTGCAAAAAAAGTTCTCTTTCAGGTTTATGGCGATTTTGAAGATAACAAATCAGGGACTCCAGGTAGTGATGCTTATACCCTACAGGTTTTTGCTGGTTTGAAAGGAGATGCGGGAAGGGGGGGGCTTCTGTTCGCTCAAAGAGCCACAGAAAAAAATGGAATAGATACAACGTTGGATATTTTCTCTCTCTACGGGGTTGCCAATCTGAAGGAGGATCTATCCTTGTTTGCGCGGGTAGATCGTATGTCTGATCCTAATCCTAATGCACACAAGATAGCGTATCTTCCCATGGCAAATGACAAAAGTAGTACCCTGGCGATCCTGGGGCTGGATTACAAGATTGATCAGGGTATCCGTATCGCGCCCAATCTGGAAGCGGTCTTTTATTCCAATGATGCCAACATTGACCTGATTCCCCGTGTAACCTTCTACTACATATTTTAATGGGGTGTGCCCATCATTGAGGCATCAAATTGCGGGTGAGTATTCTACTCACTCGCAACCCATTATCCAAGAGGGCTCCCCTGCTTTTTTACATTGCAATTTCTGTTTTAGGTGAAGGGTCTGCAATCGGTTTATTTCACAAAGAAAGAATCGGGAGTGCTGCCTTCCTGATTTCTATTGAAAAGGGGGGCGGGCCAAACGGTTCTCCGTCAATTTGCACGGGAACCGATTCCCCGGCAGAAATCATGACCTTTGTTTCTTCAGAGCGGCTGATACCCCAACAAAAATCATAGCAATTGAATCCCGCCATGAGTCCCGATAAAAACCATGAAAAGCGGTTGCGATGCGATGTGGCAATCAAATTAAATTGGCCATCCGTTGGGTCGGCCTTTCGGGTGACACCGCCGACACCGAACGAACCAATATTGGCAACAATGACACTAGCAAAGGTGCCATTGATCTGGCTGGCTGCAACATTGATATCGGGAAAGGCATAAGTCGAAAAGATTCGCAGCGTCTCTGTAAAATAACGGGGTATCAGCCACGAACCCACATAGCGCGAGCGAATGGCGGCCACCGCGTGAATCACTGCGCCGTCAATTCCCGTGCCCAGCCACAGTAAGAAGATGGCAACGGCCGTTTCATTTTTAAATACGACACCAACGTCAATGAAGCGTCTCTTGGAGATTGCGACAGCGTGCGCGATCTCTGAAAAGGATCGGGGAAACCCCAATACCCCTGATGCGACATTTCCGGTTCCGAGTGCCGCCAATCCAACGACCGGTAAAATTGTATTGGGTTTTGCGCAAAGAATAATCGGACGGGAAACCCGGTTGAGCGTTCCGTCTCCTCCCATTGCAATGACAAAATCAGAATTTAAGATGGTCGTATCGAGCGCATCATCTTTTGGATTGGCTATCGTGAAATAGGTCTTTGGTGAGATCCCTTCCTTGTCAAAAGCCGAAAGCAATTCGGGTAAAACGGCGACGGCCTTACCCCGTCCGGCAATGGGATTCGCAACAATTAAAACGCGCTTCACGCCTTCTCTTTTTCCCATTCCGATGGGGTTTGCGCGCGAATCGTCAACGCATGAATCAGCGTTGCCATCTCCTCCTTGAGCACCTCGAAGACCATGCGATTTCGGTTCAAGAGAGAGACCCCTTCAAATTTTTCAGAGACCACATGCACAATAAAATGCCCCTTTCCCTTTATCGCTCCGGCATGACCCGCGTGTTTCCATGTCTCATCTACAATGGAAAAATAACAGGGGGATAAGACGGCTGTTATCTTTTGTTGAATGATCTCTTTTGTGGACATCTCTCTAATAGCCTCCTTACTGCATATTCAACCGATTTCGATGGCTGTGCGAAGCATTCTGCCTTCCGCAGCACTCATTTGGCGGCTCCCTTTTTACTGCGATGCACCTTCAGCACGCCCTCTACTTTTTCAATATGATTGAGCACTCGTTGTAAGTGAGTTGCGTCCCGAATTGCGATTGAAAAATGGAGCGACGCCTTTTTGTCGTGGGTGGTCACCACTTCGGCTCGGCTAATGTTTGCGTCCGATTCCGAAATGGCCGTTGAGACGGCCGCCAAAACCCCCGGCTGGTCGAGCGTTAAGACCGCAATCTCCACGGGGTGTGTCACCCCAGACCCGTGCTCCCACGAAACCTCAACCAAACGATCTTCGTTATAATCGAAATGATCAATATTGGGACATTGGGTGGAGTGAATCGAGACCCCGCGTCCCCGCGTGACAAATCCGATAATGGGATCTCCTGGAACGGGGGAGCAGCAACGAGAGACATGGACCATGATATCCCCCAATCCCTTGACTTTGATGCCGCCTTTCCCCTCCGTCTTTTTCTTTGTCTCTTTGGGTTCGCTTTCCTCCTTGAAATGAAGTTCTGGAAGCAATGTTGCAATCACGGAGGTGGCGCGAATTTTGCCATAACCGATTCCCGCAAGCAGATCGTCCAATGTCAGTATTTCAGGCGACCGCACTAACGTGAGCAATTGATCGGACTTAAAGACCTCTTTTGGATTGAGCTGGGCTTTCCTGAGTTCATGCTCTAAGAGCTTTTTCCCAATCTCGATACTGCGCGTTCGTTCCGTTGTTAAAATAAAATGTTTAATCTTGGCCTTGGCTTTTGGTGTTTTGACCAGCTTGAGCCAGTTTCGATTGGGAAGATGGGTTTTTAAGGTTAGGATTTCAACTTGTTCTCCGTTCGTCAGCGTATACCCCAGCGGAACCATCTTCCCGTTCACTTTCGCACCGACGCAATGGTCTCCGACCTCGGTATGCACCGCGTAGGCAAAGTCAATCGGGGTGGAGCCGCGAAGGAGTTCTTTTACATCCCCTTTGGGCGTATAGAGATAAATCTGATCGCCAAAAAGATCGGTCTTGACCGACTCCATAAATTGGCGCGTATCCACAATCTCTTGCTCCCACTCGATCAACTGTCTAAGCCACGCAAACGCCTTCTCGTCTTTGTTTCGAGCCGGCCCCCCTTCTTTATAAACCCAATGCGCGGCCACCCCCTCTTCGGCCACTTTATGCATTTCCTCCGTTCGGATTTGAAATTCAACATACTGCCCTTCCATGCAAACCACGGTGGTATGCAAAGACTGATAGAGATTGGGCTTGGGGATGGCAATATAGTCTTTGAACCGATTGGGAACCGGAGGCCAGAGCGAATGGATGAGTCCTAAAATGGCATAACAGTTCATCCGAGAATCGGTCATAATTCGAATGCCCATCAAGTCATAGATCTCCTCAAATGGGATTTCCAATCGTGTCATTTTCTGATAGATGCCGACTAAATGTTTGGTTCTCCCCTGAATTCTTCCAACGAGATGATTTTCGGACATTTGTTTTTTGAGTTCAAAAATGACTGTTTCAATATATGCGGTTCGCGTTTTGAGCCCGGTTTCAACCTTTTTTACTAGCGTTTGGTAGATATCCGGCTTTAAGTATTGAAGCGCACAATCTTCCAATTCCGACTTCATCCAGCCGATCCCAAGCCGGTTGGCCAACGGCGCGTAAATCTCCATGGTTTCTCTTGCAATGCGTTTTTGTTTTTCTTCGGATAATGCAGAGAGTGTTCGCATATTGTGCAGCCGGTCGGAAAGCTTAATCAGCAGTACGCGAAAATCTTGAGCGACGGCAACGATCATCTTCCGAAAGTTCTCGGCCTGTTTTTCCTCTACACTCCGAAATTCGATTTGCCCAATTTTCGTGACCCCAGAAACCAAGGCAGCCACCTCCTTCCCAAATCTTTTTTCGAGATCCTCGGGCGTGACCGATGTGTCCTCGATCACGTCATGTAACAATCCAGCAATGATTGAAGAAGGGGGAAGCGAAAGCTCTGTTAAGATCATTGCCACTTCAAGTGGATGTTGGATATAGGGCTCTCCGGACTGTCTTAGCTGGCCTTTGTGTGCTTCCAAAGAGAATTGGTAGGCATCTGCTACGAGCGAAAAGTCGGCGTTTGGGGCATAGAGAAGAACCCGCCTTTCAATGTCTTCCAGCGTGGTTTCTTTTGGAGAGCTGTTACTCTTTTTTTTTGCAATGGATGGCAAGATATAATCCTTATTCCGCTAAAGCTGCACCGACTTCATCCACATCTTCAGGCGAGCCAATAATCAGTGGCACCCGTTGGTGTAATTTTCCCGGAACAATATCCAGAATGTTTTGAGCCCCGTCTGTCGCTTTTCCATGAGCCTGTTCAATAATAAAGGCCAACGGCGATGCCTCGTAAAGGAGTCTTAATTTTCCATTTTTGTTTTTATGATCGGAAGGATATAGGAAGACCCCTCCTTTTAAGAGATTACGGTGAAAATCGGCCACGAGTGATCCAACATATCGGGCACTTCGCCCTCTTTGTTTAACCTGTTCGACGTAGCGTGCAACCCCTTTCCCCCAATTGAGTGCGTTTCCTTCGTTAATGCTATAGATGGTGCCGCGGGACGGAATCCGAATATTCTCGTGAGAGAGAAGAAACTCTCCAATGCTGGGGTCTAGTGTAAATCCATGCACCCCGACACCGGTTGTGTAAACCATCATCGTGCTTGAGCCATAGAGGATATATCCGCCACAAAGCTGATCTCGGCCTTTTTGCAGAAAGTCGTCCATGGTGGCGTTTGGTCCATCGCTTTTTCTGCGGTAGATCGAGAAGATCGAGCCGATACTAATATTAACGTCAATGTTGGAGGATCCATCCAGAGGATCCATCATAAAAACATATTTTCCCTTAGGGTGTGTATCTGGAATTTGATACGCTTCCTCCATCTCTTCTGAGGCGATACCAATCAAATGCCCAGTAGGACACAATATTTTAAGAAACGTATCGTTTGCGAATTGGTCTAGTTTTTGTACCTGTTCGCCATGCACATTCACGGTGCCGTTAGCGCCTAAGATATCAATGAGACCGGCCTTATTGACCTCGCGTGAAAGGATTTTTGCCGCAGTGGCAATTTCTGAAAGCAGCAAAGCGAGGTCTCCGGTTACCTTCGGATATCGTCGCTGTTGCTCGATTAAAAATTGCGTGAGCGATGTTCCCAGTTCCATATTTTGTCCTCCTAATTAATTGCCGGCTGCACGTTGAAGGCGATCCATAATCGCCAAACCCAATCCCTCTTTTGGAACCTGCTCCACCAAGAGGATTTCTACCTTGGCCTCTTCGGCTTCATGAAAGGCGGCAAAGAGATTTCTCGCATAGTCGGAAAGATCGGTCATCATGCGCGCGTAAGCAAAAAGCGACGTATCAATTTCTCGCGGGGCACACTGCCCATTTTGAAACGAGATCATCCCCAGCCGCTTTTGGTATCGAAGATGCTCCCCCAAAGCAATATGCAGAGAATACGGGTCCACCAAAACCACTTTACACGAAGGCTGATAATGAGGGTGGTTCATTCCGGGAGAGGATGTCGTTTGTTCACGACTTTGAGCAAGCGTAATCGGCCCAATAGCCGACTCAATCATCTCGATGGTGATTGCGCCGGGACGTAACAGCGTCGGAGGATTGCAGGTCATATCCAAAACGGTGGACTCCAAACCCACCGTACACTGGCCTCCATCTAGGATACAGTCAACATCGTTTCCAAGGGCTTCTCGCACATGCGTGGCAGAAGTCGGGCTGACTCGTCCGGAGCGATTTGCACTTGGCGCCGCAATGGGTTCATTGAATTCGCTCAGTAATGCCAAGGCGACCGGATGATTTGGCATTCGGATGGCGATGGTTTTCAGGTTGGCCGAGACGATTGCAGGAACGGTGTCTAATCTTTTTAAGACCAATGTCAGCGGCCCTGGCCAAAACGATTCAATTAAGGTATGGGCCAAGGGAGAGACTTCCGGGGTGAGCGAATCTAACTGGTTTTTATTTGCAATATGGGCGATCAGTGGATTGTCGTTTGGCCGGCCTTTGATCTGATAGATGCGGGAAACTGCTTTCGGATCAAATACGCGTGCGCCGAGTCCATAAACGGTTTCAGTTGGGAACGCAACGATGCCGCCTTCTCTTAAAACGGCAGCGGCATATTTGATCTGATCGGGAAGGGGCATATCTTTTTCCATTCTCTAAAACGATAACAAGCCCCCTTGTGATTGTCAATTTAACGCGGGGTTTTTATTTAGGGAAGTCCATTGCGGATGCTACATTTGACAACCTCCACGCTCCGCCCTACCATAGCCTATGATTTTAGGGATTGACCAAGGAAGTAGCCACACGCGCGCGGTTTTGTTTTCTGACCACGGTCAAAAGGGGAATCCCCACCCCCGAAAGATCACGGGCTTAGCACCCCTATCTATCTCTTACCCCAAACCAGGATATGTGGAGCACGATCCAAAGGCGCTCTTAAAAAGCACCTTTACAGCGATTCGTCGCGCCCTGCAAAAAAGCGATAAAAAAAAGATTGTGGCGATTGGGATTGCGACTCAACGTTCTGCGTTACTTCTTTGGGATAGCAAAACGGGCGAACCGCTTTCTCCTGTTCTGTCGTGGCAGGATCGTCGGACGGCAGATACCTTGCGGCAATGGGGATCTCCAATCATTCAGGAAAGAACGGGTCTTCCTCTGACCCCTTATTATTCCGCAACAAAGCTTTCGAGACTGCTGGATATCGTGGGTCGAAAAAGAAAGCATCTAGCCGCCGGCACCGTGAATACCTTTTTAATCTGGCATCTCACACAAGGAAAATCGCATGTAACCGATCCAACCCATGCCCAACGAATGTTACTTTATAATATCCATACGGGCCAATGGGATCCGGAACTGCTTCGCCATTTTAAGATTCCAGAAGCCGTTCTTCCAGAGGTGCTTCCCAACCAAGCCGATTTTGGCGAGGCCATCATTGATGGATATCGCATCCCCATTACAGCGAGCATCGGCGATCAACAAAGTTCCTTAATTGGCCTGGGAGGGCTTCATTCAGGCGCTGCGAATATCAATTATGGGACCGGCGGCTTTTTCCTAATCCATACAGGGACCCAGGCGATTTCCCTTCCCGGTCTTTTAACCAGTATCGCTTGTGCTACCTGCGCTGACATAAACAAAACGACGTACCTTATCGAAGGAACTGTGAACACAGTTGGAAGCTTGTTCACATGGTTAAAACAGATTGGCGTGCTAAAGTCGGACGCGGAAATTGATGCGGCCTGTCGTCGCTCAAAAGAATCTGTCTTCTTCCTGCCCGCCTTAGCCGGGCTTGCTGCTCCGCATTGGAAGAGTGATGCGAGGGGCGTGATCAGTGGGCTCACAGGCGCGACGAAACGAGAAGATATCATTCGCGGTGCGGTGGAAGGGATTGGCTTTCGAATGAACGATATTTATCAGGGAGTTCCCCAAGTGCTCAAGCAACACATTAAAAAAATAATAGCAACAGGCGGCGGGGCCAATATGGCCTCATTGATTCAGTTTCAAGCCGATCTTTTTGGTAAAACCATCGCGGTGGCGAGGGATCCTGAATCCACCGTGCGCGGGGCGGCCTTTCTGGCGGGGGCCTATGCGGGGGTCACGGACAAGACGCAATTTCACTTTTCACCTATTCAGAAAGAGATTACGCCCCAAATGAAACCCAATGAGCGTGCGCGCCGAATTTTGCAATGGAAGGGGACGCTGGACTGAAAGTAGGTCTATCCGGGAAGTCGATTTTCCTCTTTCTTTCGTGAACTTTCGTAGGTTATGATGATCTCTTTAATGAGGGGGTGATCTGTTCATGACGCAGTCTTTGTTTTTTTTCTACTTTGCGAGTGCCACATTAATTTCCTCCGCGCTAACCGTTTTCCTGCGCAGTCCCGTTCATTGTACCGTTGCCCTGCTTTCCGCGTTGCTGCACGTTGCGGGACTTTTTATTATTCTCAACGCCGAATTCATTGCTGCCATACAAATTATTATCTATGCGGGTGCCGTGCTGGTGCTTTATCTGTTTGTCCTCATGCTTTTGAATCTCAAACAAACGGAGCGGGTTGTGAATCAACAAGTCAAGTTCGCGCTCTTTTTTGGGGCCGTTATTCTAGGAGAGATTTTGTTGGCAATCTCTCAATCTTCTTTTGCAAAGAACCCAAACCCTAGGCCTTTTCCGAATGCCGGGAATACGGAATCCATTGGAACCCTTCTTTTTACCGACTATCTTTTACCATTTGAAGTCATTGGTGTTTTATTATTAGGAGGCATTGTTGGGGCACTCGTACTGGCTAAACAAACCCCAAAGGGGGGATAGGGGGTAGCAACCCCCATGCGTAATGAGTCGCCCCCTCAGCCGGCGTTCCGGTCGTTGGGGCGCCTAAAAACAAATCCCTTGTCTATGTAAGGGGATGCTTATGGGGATGTATTTATATGATTCCGATTTCTTATTATGTTGTTGTTGCGACCTTGATGTTCGTTATTGGACTGATTGGGGTTTTAGTACGGAGGAACTTTTTGATTATTTTGTATTCGATTGAATTGATGCTCAATGCCGCCAATATCAATTTGGTTGCCTTTTCTCAAAATTTGCAATCGCATGTGGGGCAGATACTTTCCCTCTTTGTGATTACGATTGCGGCAGCGGAAGCAGCCATCGGCTTGGCGATTATTGTTGTACTCTTTCGCCGCAGGGCGACAACCGACGTGGATGAGATTAACTTACTAAAATGGTAGAAATCGTTTCGATTAAGCCGCTCCTGGCTATTTTTATTTCACTGTCGGCTGTCTTGCCGATTATGTTGTTTGACAAACGCCCAAACTATCGGGAGGCGGCATCGGTGATCGCCGGCGTTCTGAAGTTTTTGGTGGTCATCTCGATGGCACCGGTTATTTTTGCGGGACAAGTGATTATCTTCCCGCTTTACACGTTTATCCCCGGATTGCAGTTTTCTCTTCGCGTTGACGCACTTGGATTTTTATTTGCCTTGGTGGCCTCCTTGTTATGGATTGTCACCTCTTTTTACTCAATTGGCTATATGCGGGGCGCACAGGAAAAAAACCAAACCCGCTATTTTTCTTGCTTTGCACTGGCCATTTCAGCAACGATTGGCGTCGCCTTCTCGGCCAATCTTTTGACGCTCTATGTCTTCTACGAAATCCTCTCGTTGGTCACCGTTCCTCTGGTGGGACATAAAGAAACTGCTGAGTCCTCCGAAGGAACGAAGAAATATTTGATCTATCTCGCGGGGGCCTCCAAGAGTGCACTTTTGGCCGCGATTGTATTGACTTACTCTGTTGCGGGGGCGTTGGATTTTTCGCCCGGCGGCATCCTGGCGCCTGCTTTTGAAGCAGGGGAAGTGAGCGCGTTGCTTCTCTCTGTCATTTATATTCTTTTTTTGATTGGGCTTGCGAAAGCCGCGATTATGCCGCTTCATAGCTGGCTTCCCTCCGCCATGGTTGCGCCGACCCCGGTTTCCGCATTGCTCCATGCGGTTGCAGTTGTGAAGGTCGGGGTCTTTTCAGTCTTGCGTGTGATCTTTCATATCTTTGGCGTTGATCTGATGGAGATCTTGGGAATGGGCATTCTCACGCTTTATTTGACCTCCTTTACCATTATATTGGCCTCCGTCTATGCCTTAACGCAGGATAACCTGAAGGCGCGGCTGGCCTACTCCACCGTGAGTCAGCTTTCGTATGTCGTGCTTGGGGCCGCATTGCTTTCTCCGAGTAGTATGATGGGGGGGATTGTCCATATTGCCGCTCACGCCTTTTCAAAAATCACACTCTTTTTTTGCGCTGGCTCACTCTATGTAACCGCGCATAAAACCAAGGTTAGCGAGCTTTCTGGAATCGGCCGGAAAATGCCATGGACCATGACTGCATTTGCAATCGGTGCGTTTGGGATGATTGGGGTTCCCCCGCTCGCCGGATTTGTGTCCAAATGGTACCTTGCGGTTGGCGCCATTGAAGCGCATCAGTACGCCGTTTTAGTGGTCCTTCTGACCAGTACCATTTTGAACGCGGCCTATTTTCTTCCGATTATCCAAAAGGCGTTTTTTAGTCCTTCGGACGGCATAACGCTTCGCGCTGCTAGTTCTGATACTGCGCATCTGCCGCAGAGTTTGGGGGCACATGCCGCGCATGACGATCACGAAGTGACAGAGTCTTCTCCCTTTATTGTCGTTCCGCTGATGTTGACGGCGATTGGGTCTGTTTTAATTGGTCTTTTCCCAAGCTATTTCCTGGAATTAGCAAAGCAGGTGATTCAATGATAGACGGATGGATTCACCCCTCACTGTTCTTTTTTGTTGCTGCGGCACTGATTCCCTTTTTGAATCAGAAGGCGAGACCCATTTTGCTTTTGGGCATGCCCGCATTGGCCTTCTTATCACTTTTGATCTTTCCGGAAGGGACATACGGAAACCTGACGTTGATGGATATGTCGCTCACATTTGGGAGAGTGGATCGCTTGAGCCTTGTGTTCGGATATATCTTTTCGTTGATTACCGTGATTGGAATGATTTATTCGCTTCATGTCAAACGAACCGCAGAGCAGGTTGTTGCGCTTTTATATGCGGGATCGGCTGTGGGGGCGGTCTTTTCGGGCGATTTGATTACCCTTTTTCTTTTCTGGGAGGCCATGGCGTTTTCTTCTGCGTTCCTTATTTTTCTGGGAGGAAATAGCCAGGCCGGGTTCCGGTACCTTCTAGTACATCTTTTTGGTGGCGTTTGTTTGCTCGCAGGCATTGTCATTTATATCGCTTCTGGCAACGACACTGGCTTTTCGCTTTTTAATGAGATGGGTCTGGCTCAGATGTTGATTCTCGTTGGCTTTTTGGTCAATGCGGCTGTGCCTCCGATTCATGCGTGGCTTGCCGATGCGTATCCTGAGGCCTCGGTGACCGGCATCGTTTTTTTAAGTGCGTTTACGACGAAGACGGCGGTGTATGTCCTCATTCGAGGTTTTGCCGGATTTACCCCTTTAGCGATGTTGGGCGCGGTCATGACGCTTTATGGCGTTTTGTACGCCATGTTGGAGAACGATACAAGAAGGCTTTTGTCGTATCATATTATCAGTCAAGTTGGATTTATGGTGGCGGGGGTTGGTATTGGAACCGAGCTTGCGATTAACGGTGCGGTTGCCCACGCCTTTGCCCATATCCTTTATAAGGCGCTGTTGATGATGGGAATGAGTTCGGTTTTGTTTGCAACCGGGAAAAGAAAAGCGACCGAGTTGGGCGGGCTTTATAAAACGATGCCGATGGTCTTTCTCCTTTATATGGTGGGTGGGCTTTCAATCTCCGGGTTTCCGCTTTTTTCAGGATTTATCAGTAAGTCCATGACGATCTCGGCGGCGGCCGAATCGCACCACATTGCGGTTTATCTAATGATGACGATTGCTTCCTGCGGCACGTTTATCTCGACGACATTGAAATTGCCCTACGCTGTTTTCTTAGCGGAGCCCACTGGTTCTTCGCCCCCCAGCGGAGGGCGTATTATGGCAGGCGGCACTGCCGCCATGGGGATTGCGGCTTTTCTTTGTCTGCTCATTGGCATCTTTCCGGGGCTTCTTTATCAGGCGTTGCCCTATCCCGTGGATTATCATCCCTTTACAGCCGAGCATCTTGTCCATGCGTTGCAAATGTTGGGGGTGACCGGATTGGTGTTTCTTCTGTGTATAAAAAAATTGGGGCCTCATGCAATGATCAATGTGGATACCGATTGGTTTTATCGAAAAGGGGGAATGCTTTTTATGCGATTTGCATCGGGGCCAGTTGCCACCTATGAGGCTCTGGTTTCTAATTGTTATCAGCGTGTGGTGATTGCCCCGATGAAGCAATTTGTTGCCCGATGCAGAAGATTTGATGTTTTTGTCGTTGATGGGATTGTGAATCAGGTTGGGGATGAAACGTTTCGAGGCAGTCGCGTTTCCAACCGATTTGAGAAATATGTCGTGTATGGTTTTATCAATTTTGTTGGCTATCTGAATCATATGGGTGCGAGATTGTTTCGCCGCCTTCAGACGGGTTCGGTGCATCATTACGCGATGATTCTGATTGTGGGTATTTTCCTGTTGGTCAATATTTATTTGATATTTAAAAATGAACGATAAGTGATGAATATGCAGACCACCCTGGGTGAAATCTTTGCGGTTCATCAGATTGGATTCCCAATCCTGTCTCTCATTGTCTTTCTCCCCGCGCTCACGGCGATTGTGATTGTCTTTCTAAAAGATGAGACCGAGATGAAGGTCTTTGCCGTTTCATCCACGGCGATTTCATTCTTGCTTTCCGCCCTGCTTCCACTTTTCTTCTTCGGCAATACCGCCGACATGCAATTTGTGGAGCAGGTCAACTGGATTCCCGCAATTGGCGCATCCTATCATCTGGGCATTGATGGGATCAGCTTGTTGCTTGTGATCTTAACCTCCTTTTTATCTGTTTTGGTGGTGCTTTTTTCGTGGAACGGCATTCACACGATGAAGCAGTATTTGATTTGCATTTTGACGCTGACGACGACGCTGCTTGGGGTGTTTGTGGCGATTAATCTTTTTTTATTCTTCCTCTTTTGGGAGATTATGCTCATCCCGATGTATTTTCTCATTAAAGTTTGGGGAGGAGATCAGCGCGATTACGCCTCGCTCAAGTTCGTTTTGTATACGCTGCTTGGCTCTGTTTTGATGCTCATTGGTTTTGTGATGCTGGCATTAAACTATCAGGACTTTGCGACGGTCAATGCACTACCCAAGACCCTTTCGTTTGATCTGCTCGATTTGCTCGAAGCCCCGATTCCACCTGATACGCAAATGACTATCTTTCTCCTTTTGTTTTTTGGTTTCGCGTTTAAGGTGCCGATGTTTCCTTTTCATACATGGCTTCCCGATGCGCATGTTCAGGCGCCGACTGCGGGGTCTGTCCTATTGGCGGGTGTATTGTTGAAGATGGGCACTTACGGATTTATCCGATTTTCATTGCCTCTGCTTCCGAATGCCTCGCAGGTGGCGGCCCCGTTTATGTTAGGTCTAGCGGTCGTGGGGATTGTCTATGGCGCTTTGCTGGCACTGGCGCAAGACGACATGAAAAAACTGATTGCGTACTCTTCCATTAGCCATTTGGGGTTTGTGGTATTGGGGATTTTTACACTCACCGAAACCGGCGTGACCGGTGCGATCATTCAGATGTTTAACCATGGCATCTCCACCGCAGGATTGTTCTTTGTCGTCGGTTTTCTCTATAACCGCCGCCATACCAAAGAGATTGCCGCGTTTGGCGGACTGTCTAAACAGATGCCTGTTTTGGCTGGATTTTATCTGCTGATTTCTCTTTCGTCGCTGGCCTTTCCGGGCACAAACGGTTTTGTCGGAGAATTGCTGATCCTCTTTTCCGTTGTGGAGGAAGGGCGGACACTTTATTATCTCATTCCGGCGATTGCCGGCGTTCTCTTGGGTGCGTCCTATCTTTTTTGGCTTTATCAACGGGTGATGCTTGGAGAAATAACGCACGAGGAAAATCGATCACTGAGTGACATCAATCGTTGGGAGATGAGTATTTGCGCGGGGTTGGCTGTCTTTATTTTGTGGGTCGGTTTTTATCCGCTTCCTTTTATCAAGACGACAGAAGGATCCGTAGAATATGTTCTGTCGCGTACGACGATGTCGCCATCTGAGGAGGATGACGATCTTGCCTCTAGTCCTCCGGCTACCCATGCAGGAGAAACAGATGATCGCTAGTCTCTTATCAATTATTTTATTTGCGCCGTTTGTCGGGGCAGCGGTTCTTTTTCTGATTTCAAACGACCATCCGAATAAAATCAAGGCGGTGACCCTTTTATCGGGTGGCATTTCTCTTTTGGGGTCCGTCTTACTCCTTTATCTGTTTGATCATCAGACGGGCGGTTTTCAGTTTATTGAGCGATATCGTTGGTCGGACGAACTTGGCATTTCTTTTTATATTGGGGTAGACGGTATTGGCGCGCCAATGGTTTTGGCTTCTTCTTTATTGATGTTTGCGGGCATTTTTGTCTCTTGGCATATCGTGGATCGCCTCCGTGAGTTTTATATCAATCTGTTGGTGTTGGGATCTGCGACGATGGGTGTTTATATGTCGCTTGATCTTTTCTTTCTTTTTTTCTTCTACGAACTTTCGGTGATACCGATGTACCTTTTTATTGCCATGTGGGGTCGGCATACGAAAGGATATTTGGATATGCAGGGAAATCCAGAGCGCGACTCCGTTGGTTTTGTTTTTAATTTTAATCAGAGTAGCAAAGAGTATGCGGCAATGAAGCTCACCCTTTATATCTCGGCGGGTGCGGTCGCGGCGCTCCTTGGCATTTTGTTAGTCTATGTTCATTCGGGATTGCATACGTTTGATCTGCTCGCGATTGCCCAGCGCGGGACGCTTTCTTCCGGCATGAAGGAAATTTGTTTCTTGCTTATTTTCCTTGGCTTTGCGCCGATTGCCGCGATCTGGCCGTTTCATTCGTGGTCTCCGGTGGGTTATGCCGCAGCGCCCGCCGCAGCCAGCATGATGCACGCCGGAGTGCTTAAAAAATTAGGGCATTTTTCCATGATTCGAATTGCCTTTACGCTCTTTCCGGAAGCCACGGCAAAGTGGATGCCGGTGGTCGCCGTTGTTTGTGTCGTGAACATTCTTTATGGCGGCCTCGTCGCCTTTCTCCAAAAAGACATCAAGTTTGTGGTTGGATATTCGAGTGTGGCCCACATGGGGTATATTTTTTTAGGCATGGCCTCGCTCAATTTAATGAGTCTCACGGGGGCGGTCTTTTTTCTCTTCGCCGATGCGATGGCGATGGGGCTTCTCTTTGCGCTGGCCGGACATCTTTATCGTGAGACAAAAACATTGGATATCCCGTCATTAGGCGGGCTGGCAAAGAAAATGCCTTTTGTCGCAACGATGTTTGTGATTGGATCGGCCGCCTCGTTTGGGCTTCCCGGCGGGATGAATTTCATTGCCGAGATCATGGTTTTTTTAGGATCGCTTAATCGTTATCCGATCCAAACCGTTTTGGCCGCCATGGCGATTACGATTACATGGGCCTATTATTTTCGAATGATTCGAACCATCTTTTTTGGGGAAGACAATCCGAAGCTTTCGATGGCCTCCGATGCGAAAAGTTTTGTACAACGTTTCCCCCTTGTCTTATTGGCCGCAATGATCTTGTTCTTTGGACTTTTCCCGTCTCCTTTTATTCAGATTATTCAGTCGGGGGTCATGCCGATTGTTGAGAGAACGATATCTGAAGTCCCAGATGACGGAACGATTGCAAAACTAGGGGAGGTGAAATGAATCTCTCACTTCTCGCCCCTGAACTCTGGATGATACTGCTAAGCAGCGTGGTTCTTGCCATTGATTTTATATTTCCAAAGTTTTCTAAAAAGGGATTGGCCTACCTTTCTATTTTTGGCATGGCGTTAATCTGCCTCCTGCTTGTTGGCATGGCTGACGGCCTTGTTTCAGAGTTCGCGTTTGGCACGATGTTTGTGCTCGATCCGCTGGCTGTCTTCTTCAAGATTTTTATTTTAGGATCAACGATTTTAGCAATGATGGCTTCGATTCAGGCTGTGGATCGTCTTCCTCATTTTCAGGGGGAGTATTATTATCTATTTTTATTTTCTGCGTTGGGGATGATGTTTATGGCATCGGCCAACGATTTTCTTTCTCTTTTTATCACGTTGGAATTTTCAACATTCGGGTTTTATATTCTGGTGGCCTACGCGCGAGATGATGTTCGCTCCAACGAGGCGGGTATTAAGTTTTTCATATTGGGGGTTTTGGCCGCCGCGTTTATTGCTTTTGGAATTAGTCTCATTTATGGCGATACCGGAACGATTTTGTTTTCTGAAATGGCCGGAAAGGATAATCAGTGGTCATTTGGTTTGATGGTGGGACTGCTTTTTGTTTTTATTGGGATTGGATTTAAGATCGGCGCGTTTCCCTTCCATGCGTGGATTCCCGATGTGTATCAAGGCGCGCCCACGCCGGTGACCGCGTATCTTTCGATTGTTCCCAAAGCGGCGACGCTTTGCATTTTTTTGAGGATGGCGTTTCTGATTTTTTCTGAATTGAAGTCCGATTGGGGATGGCTCATTGCGGCGATCTCGATCTTCTCCATGACCTACGGGAACATTACGGCCATTGCCCAAAAAAATATGAAGCGGCTTTTGGCCTATTCCGGGATTGCGCAAATCGGAAACATTTTAATTGGGGTGGCCGCAGGTTCCAAAATGGGAGCGGATTCCGTTTTGTTTTATTTACTCACGTATTTGTTTGCGAACTTAGGCGCGTTTGCCGTTCTCATTATTTATTCTAATGCGACAGGGAAAGAGGACATTGATGATCTTGCGGGCTTAGCGCGCCGCTCTCCGTTAATGGCTTTTGCAATGCTTTTGTTTTTACTCTCTTTAGCGGGCGTTCCGCCGTTGGCCGGGTTTATTGGCAAGGTCTACGTCTTTGCAGCTGCAGTTGAGGCGGGATATATTTTCTTGGTGACAGTGGGTCTTATTAATGTGGTGATCTCGTTTTATTATTATCTGATTGTTGTGAAGAAAATCTACTCTGTCCCCCCTGAAGAGTCCACGGCCATTCCACTGGATATGCCGCTTCGTCTGGTTTTATATGTCGGGATGCTTGGCGTTCTTTGGTTAGGAATTTGGCCAAAAGCCTTCATTGATTTTTCAGTGGCCGCCACAAAAGTCCTGACCGCCTCGCTAATCCCGTAGTCGGGGCCCGTTGCAACGCGCCCTTGCATTTGTACGTCAAATGCATTACATTTATATCATGAATAAAACAGCAGTCATTCAGGCGCGGGTTCACCCCGGAACCAAGAAAAAAGCAGAAACTATTTTGAAAAAATTGGGCATAACCCCGACGGAGGCCATTCGTCTTTTTTACGTACAAATTGGCTTGCAGGGCGGACTTCCTTTTCCGGTTCTGATTCCTAATGAGTTAACAAAGAAAACTTTAGAAAAAAGTAGTAAGGGAAAAGAAATTCAGAAATTTGATTCTACAAATAGTATATTTGAAGGCTGGGAGGAGTAACATATCCTTCTTTAAAATGAGTCACTGCCTTCTTTTTCTTGAAAAAGAAATATAACTCTGCTATAAATAAAATGAATGGGGGTTACTTCAATGAAGAAAGATAAACAATCCGTAAAAAAGGAAAAATCATTTGAGGCCCAGCACTATAAGATAATGAAAATGTTCATGCCGCTGATTAACCAAACAATTGATAAAAATGAGACTCTTGAACAACCCCACGAACTTAAGTTTGTACAGACCGTGACAACATATGGGGCATACCAGAAGCCTATCTGAGGTTTAAGTCTAACGATATGCCTAACTGGAATGATGTTCTTACCGAGATTACAAGACTACAAATCACATCAGCTAATCAAGCCCAAGGGGCTGTTGATACCATCCGAAGAGGGTATTTAAAAAAACTTCATATCAAAACCACCAGAAATGTTATTGCCTATTATTCTGGTTTCCTATCAAAGCCTGAAATCGCACAGTTAGGAATTAACGATGAAGATAAGAACGGTTTTATGATGGCCGTTCATAAATTGGATAGAAGCAAGGGGTTGGATCTCATTCTACATACTCCGGGGGGCGGTATTGCTGCAACTCAATCCATTGTAAATTATCTCCAAAAAATGTTTCAAAATAATATTCGCGCTATCGTCCCTCAAATAGCAATGTCTGCTGGATGATTGCCTGCTCTTGTCGCTCTATTTTAATGACAGATCATTCTAATCTTGGGCCTATTGATCCTCAATTACGGGGTGTACCTGCATATGGCGTTATCCAAGAATTCGAGAGAGCATTTAAAGAAGTTAAAAGTGATTCGAGCAAAATCGCATTATGGGGGCCTATTATAAGCCAATATAAACCGACATTCTTAAGCCAATGCGAAAATGCGATAGAATGGTCTAATAAGTTTGTCCAAGAACAACTTGAAAAGGTAATGTTTGCGGATGAAAGGGATGCAAAAGAGAAGGCAATGAAAGTTTCAAAAAAATTGTCGGATTATAAAGATAATCTTCGTCATGAGAGGCATATCCACATTGAAGAATGTAAAAAAATCGGACTAAGGGTTGAAAGAATAGAAGACGACCAAGACTTACAGGATTTAGTATTGACCGTTCATCATTGTTTTATGCATAGTTTAATGAACACTCAATGTTTTAAAATAATCGAAAACCATAATGGCATTGCATTTGCCAAACAACAAGCACCCCCCATTCCACAACGATAATATTCCTAATGATCAAGCTTTGTAGCCCATCATACTTTGGCTGTTTTTCTAGAAATTTCTTTGCGGCTCTCCCCCAACCTTAAGTGGGCCGCCTTGCCTTGGGCTTATTGTTCTTTTATGACTTCTCTTATCCTCTTTAAGTCATTAAAAAGAGATCAATATGATTATCGTTCATCCTGAATTTGTTATTGACGAACACCAAAATCGAAAGGCCGTATTGCTGCCGTATGATAAGTGGCAGAGGGTGATTCAAGAAATGGAAGAGTTAGCCGATATTCGCGCGTACGAAGAAGCAAAAACACCTCCATCTGATCCGATGCCTTTTGATGAGGCGTATCGATCGGAAAATAATTCGTAATATGCAGCAAAAACGACATACTGCATCTACAAATCCCCAAGTCATCTGGCACCCCTTCACCCAAATGAAAGAATGGGAGGGGGAATCGCATACGGTTATCGTTGAGGGGAAAGGCGTTTATCTAAAAGATAGAGAGGGAAAACAATACCTTGATGGCTCCTCATCCATTTGGGTGAATCTGCACGGACATCGGAAAAAAGAGATTGATGCGGCACTCATCGCCCAAATTAAAAAAATTTCCCACTCCACACTACTAGGACTTTCTAATCTTCCTGCAGAAACGTTTGCAAAGCAGTTAATCAAAATTGCACCCGATGGGCTTACCAAACTTTTTTATTCCGATAACGGTTCCACCGCGGTGGAAGTTGCTCTGAAAATTGCGTTTGGCTTTTGGAAGCATCAGGGACTTCCCAAGAAGCGCAAATTCATCTCATTTGAGAATGCCTATCATGGCGATACGATCGGCGCGGTCTCTGTCGGAGGCATTCCACTTTTTCATGAAGTGTATCGGCCATTGCTGTTTGATACGATCAAGGTGCCCGCGCCCTATTGCTATCGTTGTCCGCTTCATCTGACCTATCCGAAATGTGAGATGGCCTGCGTGAATGAAGTTGAAAAAGTCATTGCGGTGCATCATCATGAAGTGGCGGGCTTGGTGATTGAGCCAAAAGTCTATGCGGCGGCGGGAATGATTACAGCACCTGCCGGGTATCTCAAAAAAATTAGGGCACTTTGCACAAAATATAATATCTTAATGGTTGCGGACGAAGTTGCCGTTGGCTTTGGCAGAACGGGAAAGATGTTTGCCTGTGAGCACGAAAAGGTTTCTCCAGATATGATGGCCCTTTCCAAAGGGATTACGGGAGGATATATGCCTCTGGCGGCCACGTTGACCACGCAAAAGATTTACGATGCCTTTTTAGGAGACTATGACGAGTTTAAGACTTTTTTCCATGGGCATAGCTATACGGGCAATCCGTTGGGGTGTGCCGCGGCTATTGCCAATTTAGAGATTTTTGAAAAAGAGGGCGTCCTTAAAAAACTGCAATCCAAGATTTTATTCATGAAAAAGAAGATTGCCCCGTGGAAACGATGGTGCCATGTCGGAGAGATTCGGCAATCGGGGATGATGGTTGGCATTGAATTGGTCATGAATAAAAAGGACAAGACCCCTTACCCACTCACATGGCGTATTGGAAAGAAGATTTGTGATGAAGCAAAAAAAAATGGCGTCCTGCTTCGGCCATTGGGTAATATTATTGTCTTGATGCCCCCCCTTTCAATCACAGAAAACGAAATTGAGAAATTAACACAAGTGGTCGGGGTAGCAATACGGCAGGTCACAGGGGTGAATTCCCCCCCTTTGGATGCCGAAGCGCTCTGATATGAGTCAATGATAGAAGCAAAGCCAATAGACGATACCGAGTGGATGAGAAGGTTCCAATCCGGGGATGAGGCTGCCTTTGAACGGCTCTTTGAAAAGTATCATCGGCCGATCATCTCTTTTTGTTTTCGGTTCTTGGGGGACAAGGAGCAGTCAGAAGAGATTGCCCAAGAAACTTTTCTTCAGGTCTATCGTTTTGCCGAAGGCTATCGGCCTTTGGCAAAGTTTTCAACATGGCTTTATACAATTGCGAAAAATCTTTGTCTAAATCGCCTTCGTAAAAAAGACCCGACCCTTAATTGCGATCTCAACAATGAAGATTCACAGGGCAATTATCTGGAGGAGACAATTGCCGATTTGGCTCCGACCCCCGACCATGAATATTCCCAGAAGCAGCTTTCTGAAATCGTTCAGAAAGCGGTTGGCAATCTCTCGGCTTCATTGCGTGCTCCCTTGATTTTATATCGCTATCAGGAACTTTCCCATCAAGAGATTGCAGAGATTTTAGGCTGCACTGTGACAGCCGTTAAGCTTCGGCTCCATCGAGCGATCCGAGTTTTAGAAAAAGAGTTGGCTCCCTATATGCGAGAATGATGAAACTTTTTTAGAAATAACGTGTTTAACCAAGTACGGAGGGAACCATGAATTGTCATGAGGTCAATGAAATTGCCTATTTCGATCAAGATTTGCCGGAAGATTCCCGGTTGAAAATCGGTGATCATCTTGCTGCTTGCGAAAAATGTGCACTCAAGGTGGCCCGATTGAAAAAAACCGAGGCGCTGTTAGGGGCTTGGAAATCAGTTGAGCCGAGTCCCGACTTCAAAAAGAAGTTTTGGTCAAAAGTAAAAGAAAATCAGCAGACGTTGTCTTGGAAGGAACGATTCTCATGGAGTGGCCTCGATCTTTTTGCCCCGGCCAGCGTATTTGCGGCCATCCTAATCGTGGTGACTTCCTTTCTGATACGGGCTCCCTTCCAACCACAAGAGCAGTATCAAGCGGTTCTTTCAGAAAAACAAGCGAAATCGGCAGAAATGGTTGCATTAGTTGATCTTTTGGAGAACCAAGAGATGCTGATGGATGCCGATCTTCTTTTAGAGATGGATCTTCTCTTGGATATTCATTCGTCGAATCTTGAAAAATCATAAGGGGTCACTTGAAACCTTTTTATTTTGTTTGTGTTTAAGGTGACAAGGAGTAGGCGATTGGCCTCTTTGAAAATAAACCTTCAAGATAAAAGGAGACAGAAAATGAAACGACAAATAAAATTGCTTGGAAGCGGTTTTTTCTTGGTTGCGGCCCTTTCTGGGTGCGGTGATCGTTTAGATACTGCAATAGAGGCGTTAGGCATCAATGGTGTCAATCCACAAGACCCGAGTGCCGCATTCGAGAAACCGTTTGAAACACTTGGGACAACGGACGAAGCGGCCGGATTTGGAGATATGGATATGGGCCTGCTGGAAGATGAGGAGGTGATTCTCGCAAAAGCAAGTCATTTGGCAGCGGCATCGGATGGCATCATTCGGATCGCAACAACAACACCGGTTGATCCAGCGCCGGTGGACCCCAACTGTCTTGATCGCGATACGGTTTTTCTCAAAATACGATGGGGACAACTGGAAGTGAGGGATCGTGTGGCAACTGGCACCGATCCGCTATTGGTTGATCCAAGCCGTATTTGGACAAACTGGAGCGGCTCCTTGACGGCGTCTCATGGAAGATTGACACTGGTTAGGCCGATCTTGTTTGAAAAGAATGGCGAAGAAGCGCCGGGTCCAGATGAGATTATTGAAGAACGTGATCCTAAGGCGATTGAGTTTGTTTCTTATACGAAGCCACATTTTGACGGCTTGCTGGTAAAATATCAGCATTGTCGTCTGCCAATCGCCACCTCGACCGACCTCGTCGCAACAGATGACGTTGCAGATAGCGCTCGAACAATAACCTTCACTGCTGCTGATGCCCCATTCAGAAAAGTATGGACAGTTGAAGCGCTTAAAAAATTACATGAGACCTACCCTGTTGATAACGTGAACAAGGATACGTTCCAGATTGCAGCGTTGCATCGCATTGACCTTTGCCGCTATGGAAAGGGAACGATGTATGGGATGTGGTTCAAGGTGAATGAACGGTTTGGTCAGATCAAGGGCCGGGTCGTTTCATCCGATGGGGTCGCTGTCGGCCATATCAAGGGTTTTTATAGCGTTGCCGATGAGAATGGTGTGCATAAGATGGTGGCAAAGCTGGTTGGCAAACACGGCGGGTTTTTGGGAGTTGTGATTGGAAAGGCAAAGGATGGAAAATTTGAGGCCGATATTTTCAAAAGCCGAGAGGATAAAGACGGTGGTGTGAAAACCGGAACAATCTCCGGCGAGTATTCAGAAGGAGGAAAGGCAACCGATGATCGTCGTCACAAAGGGAAGTTCTCTGCAGTTTACGAACTCAAAGAACTATGTGATCGGACGGATCCTGCGAATGATCCGGCTGCGGGAGCGGTTGCGCCAATGGTCGCACAATAAGTAGAGTGTATCAAGTGGGAGAGGGTGTAAAAGCCCTCTCCCTTTTATTGTTTGTAAGATATGGAAGATTGAAAATGCTTTTTACTTTGATTGTAGCGGCAGCGATAACGGCGGGTTCTGATGGCGTGATCGCTCAGAACAAAACGAACGATACGAAATCATCGCAACAGTTAAAGATGACAAAGGAAGAGATAGAACTATTAGAGCAGTTAGAAATGTTGGAAGTTTTGGATTTACTGGAGAACCCAAACATAAGTTTGGAAACGGAACGGTCTTTAGGAGAAAATGCTGATAGGAGGAAAGATTGACAATGATTATTTATTCTACAAGAAGTCTATTGATTGGAATAATTGCGATGGCGGTGCTCTGGGTCTGTCCGGTTTGGGCACAAGAGGTGCCATTAAGCGGGCAACAGGAAGAGCATGCCGGACAATCCGATCAGCGCGAAATACGGTTGAAGGAATTACAAAAACGATGGCAATCACTCTCTCCAGAACGTCAGTCGGAACTAAAACAACGATTTGAATCGTTTAAGGCGCTTCCTCCAGAGGATCGAGCACTACTAAGGGATCGGTTTCAAAAATTTCAAAAACTTCCGCCCGAAATGCAGATGCGATTAAGAGAAAATCATCGGCGATGGAGAGATCTTCCCGAATCCCGGCAGAAGGAGCTACGAAGAAATTTTCAGCAATTCAAAGAGATGACTCCTCACCAACGCCAAGAGTTGAGAGAACGGTTTGAAGAACGACAACACAAAAGAGATGATCTTTCCCAGAAACGGGAACTCCATCGGGAGCGGCTTGAGAGAAGAGACCGTCTCCATGAGCGACATGAAAGAAAAAGAGACCACCTCCCTCGTCGGTAGTCATTTTCTAAAGGTGCTCTAAATATGGCCAAGTGCGGATTATGCAGGCCGACTCACTACCTCTTAGGGGTATCCATTCTTTTTATCAATAAAAATGTTTTGACATGGGAGAATCCAGCCATTTACAATGATCCATCATAAACCAAGAATGAGAAATAGACATGGCAACAAAAATTATTTATACACAAACCGATGAAGCGCCGGGGTTGGCCACTTATTCACTGCTTCCAATCGTTAATGCGTTCACCAAGGCGGCAGGGGTGGTTGTTGAGACAGCCGATATCTCTCTTTCTGGAAGAATTATCGCGAACTTTCCGGAAAACCTGAAGGCGGATCAAAAAATGTCCGACCACTTAACCGAGTTGGGCAAACTGGCCTTGAGCTTGGAAGCCAATATTATTAAATTACCCAATGTCAGTGCTTCGATCCCACAGTTAAAAGCGGCCATTAAAGAATTGCAGTCGCAAGGATATGCTGTTCCAGATTATCCTGAAGCACCGAAAAATGATTCGGAGAAAGAAATTAAGACGCGATACGGGAAAGTTTTGGGAAGTGCTGTCAATCCTGTTTTAAGAGAGGGTAACTCTGATCGGAGAGCCTCGGTTTCCGTAAAAAATTACGCCAAAAAGAATCCGCATAAAATGGGTGCTTGGAGTCCCGACTCCAAAACCCATGTCGCCCACATGGATAGCAACGATTTTTATGGGAGTGAAAAATCGCTGACCGTGGCCACGGCTGGCAATGTCAAGATCGAGTTCGTTGGACAAGATGGAAAGGTGACCGTCCTCAAAGAAAAGACTGCACTGACTGCCGGCGAGGTGATTGATATCTCTTCTATCAATGTAAAGGCTTTGCGCCAATTTGTTGCAAAAGAGATGGACGATGCAAAAGCCCAAGGCGTGCTCTTTTCTCTGCACCTGAAATCCACGATGATGAAGGTATCTGACCCCATTATGTTTGGCCATGTTGTTTCCGTCTTCTTTAAGGACGCTCTTGAAAAACATTCAGCGACGTTAAAAGAAGTTGGGTTTGATCCGAACAATGGATTGGGAGACCTTTACACCAAGATTGTTGCGCTTGCTGATGCTACGCAATCGGAGATTAAGGCTGATATTGTTGCCTGTTATAAGAATCGGCCGGAAGTGGCGATGGTCAACTCGGACAAGGGGATTACCAATCTGCATGTGCCAAGCGATGTGATTGTGGATGCCTCGATGCCGGCACTGATTCGTGACAGTGGAAAGATGTGGGGGACCGACGGGAAGTTGCACGATACGAAGGCCCTGATTCCTGATCGTTGTTACGCAACGATTTATCAAGAGGTTATTGCAAATTGTAAACAACACGGTGCGTTTGATCCGAAGACGATGGGAACCGTTCCGAATGTTGGCCTAATGGCACAAAAAGCGGAGGAGTACGGATCGCACGATAAAACCTTTAAGGCACAGGCGACAGGAACCATACGCGTTGTGGATGCCGAAGGCAAGACGTTGCTTGAAACTTCCGTAGAAGAAGGGGATGTCTTCCGGATGTGTCAGACGAAAGATGCGGCGATTACTGATTGGATCAAGCTGGCCGTTACCCGCGCCAAAGCGAGCGGGACTCCTGCTGTCTTTTGGTTGAGTTCCACCCGTGCACACGAGGCGGCGCTGATTGAAAAGGTGAACACGAATCTGAAGAACCATGATACCACCGGGCTGGAAATTAAAATCATGCCGCCGGTTGAAGCCATTCGGTTCTCTCTGGATCGCATGAGAGCGGGAAAAGATACCATCTCTGTCACCGGAAATGTGTTGCGTGATTATCTCACCGATTTGTTCCCGATTTTGGAACTGGGCACCAGTGCAAAGATGCTCTCGATTGTCCCGCTGATGAACGGTGGCGGACTGTTTGAAACCGGTGCGGGCGGCTCGGCTCCTAAGCACGTCCAGCAATTTGTCGAAGAGGGGTATCTACGATGGGACTCCCTTGGGGAATATTTGGCGTTGGCTGTATCACTGGAACATCTGGCTGTTACATTCAAGAATGAAAAGGCTCAGGTTCTGGCCGACACGTTGGATACCGCCAATGGAAAGGTGCTTGATTTTAACCGAATACCAGCCCGTAAGGTGGGTGAGTTGGATAACCGTGGCAGCCACTTTTATCTTGCGTTGTATTGGGCAGAGGCGTTGGCCGCGCAGACAAAAGACAAAGACCTACAGGCTCGCTTTATCCCTGTTTCAAAACAGTTACAAGACAACGAGACAAAAATTCTCTCCGAGTTGACGGGGGCTCAAGGCAAGCCGCAGGAGATCGGTGGCTATTATCGCCCTGATTCCAGCAAGACGGAAAAGGCCATGCGGCCAAGTACAACCTTAAATGGAATCGTTGACGCAATCTAGGTCACACGCTGGTAGGGGCGCACGGCCGTGCGCCCGGAATTTTCATGTTCAACCGATTTCGATTGCGAAGCTTCGCGTGACGCCGTGCGCAGTCCCGTTCTGAATGATCAAGCCAATCCATTTCGATGCAAAAGACAGATAAAGAGAAAATTGTTCAAGGGATGTTCTCTTCAATCGCGCGTTATTATGATTTAAATAACACGTTACTTTCCTTTGGGCTGCATTACCACTGGAAAAAAAAGATGGTTGCTCTGGCCGCGCTTCGTCCGGGAGAGACGGTTGTAGATGTCGGTGCGGGAACGGCCGACCTTGCACTTTTGTCTGCAGAGGCGGTAGGGGAGAACGGATTCGTTATCGCGTCTGATCTAAATTGGCCGATGTTAAAAATCGGACAGCAGAAATTGTCTGGTATTACACTTGCGAAGACGGATTGTCTTTTGGCGAACGCCGAATCACTCCCTTTACAAAATCAGTCGGTTGATGTCGTTTTAACCGGTTTTTGTATGAGAAATGTAGCAGATCTTCCTTGTGCGCTTTCTGAGATTTTTCGTGTTCTTAAGCCTTCGGGGAGATTTATTTGTCTGGAATTTTCAACGCCTTCGTATAAACTATTGAGACGGCTTTACGATTTTTATTCTTACCAATTTCTGCCAGCCATTGGAACGGCAGTTTCAAAAGATCGCACGGGGGTATACCAATACTTAACTGATTCTATTCGTGCATTTCCGAATCAGGAGGCTTTTGCAGAGAAAATTAAAAAAGCGGGGTTTGGAAACGTTTCCTATCAGAACTTAACGGGCGGAATTGTCGCGATTCATACCGGGGTCAAAGGGAACAGGCCAGCAACGTAAGGCTAGCTACCATTCCCGTAATCTTAGAGGTACCCTTTAGGCTGGGTCTGGTGCAACGGCCGCAATGACAGCCACTTTCACTTGTGCAGTAATGTCATGCGACATCTTGATTGAGACGAGCGATGCGCCCAACTCCTTAATCGGTTTTTCAAGAAGAATATTTTTCCAGTCCACCGAGACACCTTGTGCCGTGATGGCTTCTGCAATGTCACGGGCGGTGACTGAACCAAAGAGCTGGCCTTCCTCTCCAACTTGCACCGGAATGGTTAGGGAGATTCCCGATATTTTTTGCGCGATTGTTTCTGTCTCACGTTTTTCTTTCTTAATTTTATCTTCAACGATCTTTTTAGTATGCTCCAGAAATTTTACATTTCGAGGGGTCGTTAAAAGCCCGAGTCCTTTTGGAAGAAGATAATTGCGGGCATACCCATCGGCGACATCCACAATCTCTCCTATCTTTCCTAACTGTTCAACCGTTTCTTTTAATATCAGTTTCATTGCTTCCCTTACTCCTTAAAAAAGGACAATATCAAAAATAGACAAAATCAGTCTTGCATTCTAATAAAAAAGAGGTGGGTCTGTCAAATAATGCTGTGATAGCCAAAACAAAATATCAGTAAGATAACTCCTGCTTGGAATAACCCAACAGGAGGGAAAGGATGATGTTACTGGCAATGAAAGAAGAGAAGAAATTGATTGTGGTTCAAAAGGTAATGGATGGGAAGGTCTACCGACGTCGAGGGGATCAGAGATTGGCCTTGGGGGCGATGATTCAACTCGACAGCTCTTTACACGCCTGGTTGAAAGGACAAGACCCTTTTGGGCTCACCGGAGGAATTGATGACGCGACCAATAAGGTTTGGGCCTAGTTTGAAGTATCGGAGTGTATGTGGGGATCCCTTCGGCTGCTTCAAAATATCGTTACGTCGGACGGCATCCCCATGGGTATTCCCCCGGATCCTTTACAATTTTGCTCCGTACCGGATTTAAATGAAGGTATCGAATTAATTCCAACGTGGCTGTTGAGCCGCGAGCATCGCAGGAAAGAAAGCGTTTTTTGCTTTCTTTCTGAGAAGCGCAGTCGGCTCTAACGCCCTGGATAGGTGGAGTGCCGGTTTTTTCGGCACGGAACCTAGCCAGGGCGTTAGGGTTTACTCAACAGCCACGATAAGTGGAGTGCCGAAGGCAGTCCACTTATCAGGTCACTCTCCTTCTCGCACAGGATCGCCTTGTACCGCCCCTGAAATAAATGTCCGATCGTCTTATATTGTCTATTCCAATAACGGGTATATCGGAAAAGGGGGTGCGACCCCTGCGAAATGTTTTGCATTACTTTTGACAATGGGAAAGAACCAATTTCGATGAGAAGATGGACATGATTGCTCATCAACACATAGGCATACAGCCGATACCCATTACGCATCTGACTCTCTTTGAGCAGGTCCAAATAGTATTGACGATCCCGATCGTCACTGAAAAATATGCTGGCCCTGATTGCCACGACACATCACGTGATAAAGGGCCCCCTCGAAATGAACGCGCGGCTTCCGTGCCATAATCCTCTTCTTAACAGGACACCTAAATAAAGTCAATAACGCATGCCTGACCCCGTTACATCATAACAAATTATCGGTTCCTTTGAGTTTCAAGTGGGTGAGTCGTGGGAATTGAGCCTTTTGAAATAA
>JBBTNS010000044.1:0-2054 GCA_038067655.1 Nitrospirota bacterium | reverse complement strand
TACATAGCAGCCTTGCACTTTTTGTGATTTATGCGCCTTAAGAACGAAATGGGAATTTGTTTAAGTCCATAGCGGTGCGCCACGATGAAAGGCTAAGAGGGGGTAAGAAGCGTATCGAGGCCAATCGAGCATCCCTTTAGCCCGGCGCCTGCGGCCCTTCCTATAATTTCAATTCCGCCATGCACTGCCTTGGCCAAATCTTCCGTTAAAATGGCTGAAACAGAGTCAATGTTGGCCAAATCATAAATGGCAACAAGACCGACCTCTCCTTCCTTCACCGGCTGTAAGGTTTCAGGCGAAAGAATTTGCCATCTTGTCTGCGGCGGGGGATAGTGAATGCGCGAATGGGGAACCCCTGCGACCCCGTCATAAAATTGAGATGTCATCTCGGCCATGCCGTATTCGTTGACGCAATAGGAAGCCTGTACCCCTAATTGTTTTTCGATCATCGCGTAAAGCCAGTGAGAAGAGACCGTCCTTGATCTTCCCTTGAACCCGCCGGTATCCATCACACGGCTTTTGTGCGGGAGCTCAATCGGATCGTTTCTCTCAACAAGAAAATCAATAAAATGGACAAAAGAAAACGAAGTGCCTAAGAGGGCCACCGGCTCTTTTACTTCGGAAAGATCATAAGCCAAAGAATCAGAAAGCAGTCGCTCATTGTGGATATAATACTTACTTTCGTCCGTTCCAAACGCTTCCCGAATCACCTCCATCATGTAAGACAGCGAGGAATTCGGGGCATCCTTAGGCGATGGAGTCAGTATAAAAAAACGAACACGCGTGTCATCAGGCAGCATTTTCTTTTTGAAATGAGATAAGATCGCAGCTTTTGCGATGGCCTCATCAAAAAGGGCATGGTGACTTCGCTTCTCAACGCTTGCGCCAATTCCTCGCGTTGTTCCGCTGGAATAAAAAAGTTTCTTCGCTTGTTCGATGGCTTGACATGAAATATTGGGCAATTGAAACGCCGTTACTGGCAAGGCCGGAATCTCTTTCCAGCAGGCGATCTTTTCAGGCGGGAGGTCTCGCATGAGACAAAATTTTCGATAAGGCAGGTTGTGCTCAAATTGGTAACGATAAATCAGAAGCGCAAGATCATTAAATGCGTCATCTGATTTATCTTCTGGGTCTTCGCAAATAAGTGCTAAGAGTTGCTTCCTCATCGCCCCATGTTCTTCTTTTGGCGTGGTTCCTTCCCTTTCATCATTAAGACTTCTTGCATTGCCTGCTGAATCTTTCCGTTGGTTGCTAAAATCTCTGGAGAATCAATGAGAAAGGGCGCTCCTGCAAAATTGGTCACGGCTCCACCCGCCTCGGTTACAATCAGAAAGCCGGCAGCCGTATCCCACGGATTAAGATTGAGCTCCCAGAAGCCGTCAAAACGACCGCAGGCGACATAACAAAGATCGAGCGCAGCCGACCCCATCCTCCGAATCGCTTGTGCACGCATCAGGAATCGAGAAAAATGATCCAGATTGTTATTTTTATCGGTCTGAACCGTATAAGCAAACCCCGTAACCAACAGACTTTCTCGCAACAGTCTCGTTGGAGAGACGCTAATCGGCTGATTATTTAAGGTGACGCCGCACCCTCTTTCTGCGACAAAAAGCTCTTCATGAACCGGATCATAAATCACGCCAAAAAAAACGACCCCTTCAAATTCCACCGCGATGGAGACACAAAAATAAGGAAAGCGATGGGCGTAGTTGGTCGTGCCATCGAGTGGATCAATCACCCATCGGTAGGGAGAGGTGCTTTCGTAATTATGCCCCTCCTCGGCCAGAATTTGATGATGCCGAAAGTGTTTTCGGATATTTGCGACAATGGTCTGTTCAGAAAGGGTGTCAATCTGGGTGACCAAGTTCAGATTCCCCTTATAAGAGATGGTCAGGCCGCGGGTCATCCCCTCTCTTAAAATACGCCCGGCCTTTTTGGCCGACGAGAGGGCTACTTTTTTAATGAGGTCTCTTTCATCCATACTTAAAAATATCTGAATATATCCCTAAAACAGAGATAGGAGTTTAAGAAAACTGGGAAGCCCCCTTGGATAT
>JBBTNS010000043.1:0-4729 GCA_038067655.1 Nitrospirota bacterium | reverse complement strand
ATTGTATATCTCGTTTACTAGTGTCGTGCGTCATAAATCCGTTTACATTTGTCATACCGGCTTAAAGATTGCCGGAATGACGGCATATTTAAATGCAAAGAAGTGTTGGACGCACTACACTAGATAAAGAGATAACAAATTAGGGCATGCTGGGTTTTTTTGAAAAGAATGCTTCAAAATAAGCGATTCATCATATGAAAAAAATAGCAGCACAAACCGGTCAAGGTGAGGTTATTATGGGTAGTGACTCAATTTGAAAGATGATCTGTCATTCCCGAATGTCTCTATCGGGAATCCAGTGGTTTGTGCTCTGTTTTACATTCTGGATTCCCGACAGAAGCATTCGGGAATGACGCCCCTGTGAGAAGAGTCAAAAGTTTACCAACAAATTTGTCTCACACCCTATCGCGTAATCTGGGTTAACCATCTTCATAATATTTACAACACAGGCGAACTTGCCGAAGATGGGAAGGTTCGTAAAATGAACCTTTACAACCTGAAGCCTTCTCGATCAATATGACAAATGTATAAAAATATTTACATATAAATTGACAAGTATTTATACATTCTATATCATAAAATACATGCTTTCTAAATTCACTCAAGAACAAAGGAAAAAGCACGGCATGACCCAGGAATATTTGGCATCGGAGCTCGATATTTCCCGCCCGACCTATATACAAATTGAGCGCGGGGAGCGAGATCTGACGATATCCGAAGCAAAAAAACTTGCCGCTCTCTTTGATATGTCGCTCCCAGACTTTCTCGCCGAGGAAAATAAGGAGCCAGAAGTAACGATCGCGAAGGGTAAAAAAATAAGGCAACAAACAAAAGGACAGATTCGTATTAGCGTGCCGCAGGAGAAAGTAGAAAAGTTTGAGCAAATACTGCTTTATATTCTCGCAAAGATCGGCGGCAAGCCGAATATCGGGCAAACCGTTCTTTACAAATTGCTTTATTTTATTGACTTTGATTATTACGAAAAATTTGAGGAGCAACTGATCGGTGCAAAATACATTAAGAACCACTACGGCCCAACGCCGGTCATGTTCGCAAAAATTATGGAACGAATGGAAAAGAACGGGAAGGTTGAAAAGATAAGAAGCAAATTTTACAAACACGAACAAACGAAATATCTTGTTAATCCACACGAGCCACTTGATCTGTCGACTCTTTCGGCGCAGGAACTTGTACACATTGATTGGGAGATGAATCGTCTCGGTGATTTGACCGCCACTCAAATTTCCGCGCTATCACACTTAGATACGCCATGGATCGCCGCGAAAGACAGAGAGCCGTTGGAATACGAGCATGTATTTTACCGCCCAGAAGAAACTTCCGTAAGAAAGTATGATGCACTTTGATGAAAATGCGGAATTCAAAAAAGAATTCAAGCGGTTTTTCAAAAGATATAAGACGCTGGATGATGATTTTGAAAAATTTAAAAAAGTTCTCCTTACCACGCCAACAGGCGTTGGCACCAACTTTGTTATAACGCATTCCTTAAGGATAAAAATCGTGAAGGCCCGGCTGGCTTGTCGTGCACTTCGAGATCGCTCCCTGCGCGTTATTTATGCTTATTCTGAACAAAACTCACGTATTGAATTTATAGAACTCTACTTCAAGGGTGAAAAGGAAAACGAAGACCGCAATAGAATTAAAAAATACTTAGAAAAGTACCTCTAAAAACAAATATTGGCCTAGGCAAGCTTGACACGATTCTCTTCATTTTAGTACAAATAGAAGTCATGACTCCCTCCATATCGCGCCTATCCCTAAAACAAGCGGCTGCCTTGATCCTTGCAGTCATGATGTTGGTCCAATCTGGGCCGATGATGATGTCCGTAGGCCATCACCTTTCGGAACATGGCGGATCACATCATGAAGCCCAGCATGCCGACCCGACTTGTAATATTATCTGCACGGCCTCTCACTTTATACAGAGCGAAAGCCCAGTACTAGATCCGAATATAGGGCTGCTGCTTGCGACTGTTGTTATTTTGTTTTCGATTATTATTCCCCGTTTTACCTTCTTTCCATACAGCCGTCCCCCACCGGTTTAAGATCCCTTTTAAAATCGTAACGCAAGAAAAATGAGCACTCGGGGTCTCTATGGGAGTTCCGCATTCGAACTGCTCTGCTTCTTGCGATTTGGCTTTTAATCTTATTCTACAGCCTTCAACTTTTTAGAACATCTATTGGGGGAGGAAAAAATGATTGGTACACTTTCAAATCGATTCATCATCGTTAGTCTTTTATTATTAACCAACACCCCGGTCTTTGCCGCCCATATTTTAGAGCCCATTGGCTTGGAGATTGCTGCGACCCCCCCAAGGGGAAGGATGTTTGGTGAGATTGTCTATTCCTCCACAAAGGAACAAGCCGATCACGAAGAAATAACTGGAAAAAGCCTTGGGCTTGAATTTGAGGTGGGTGTGGGAGAGCAGACTCAGCTTCATTTTGAGGCTGAAGTGGTTATTGCGGAGGAACAGGGGCATGAGCCCGCCGAGAAGGGAGTCGAGGAGATTGCCTTTGGTGTTAAGCATCGCTTTTGGGATGAAACGCCGAAGAATCCCGATGCGGCCTTTTTGGTGGAATTCGCCCCTGAGGCGGGACTTGAAGGGAACGGATCGGAGCTGAAGACCTCCTTGTTGCTTACAAAACATTTTTCTCCCCGGTTTCTCGTCCACACGGAAACAGGATATCTTCACGAGACCGAACGGGAGAGCGAGGCGGTCGGGATGCCGACGGAGATCCGCGTCCATAACGCGGGCTTCTTCATTTATAAAATCGCTCCGGTTTATCAAGTCATCCCGGATCGCCTTCTTCTCATGGCAACGCTCATGGGAAAGGAGAACCTAAAGGGCGACCAAAATGACGTAACCCTTGCGCCCGGCGTGATCTTTGTCATGGGTAATGCCGCTTTGAAACTGAGCCTTCCTTTCGGGCTTTCAGAGGCGGCAAACGACAACGGGGTCGCATTCGCTATTTCAAAGCTCTTTTAAGAAAGTCCTATGAAGGTTGTAACATGCATCGTGGCTCTTATTTTATTGGGCCAATCGAGTCTCTGGGGGCATGAAATTGTGGGAGAGGGAACCCCTCTCATGGTATCCATGAATCATGCCCTCTCCTTCATTGAAGCAAAGAAGGGGGAAGGCGCTATTCGAATGGCCGAGAGTATCTATGAGGACTTTCATCCACCGATGTCTGGCATGAACCATGCCAGAAGTAAAGAGCCGGGACTAAAAACAACCAGTAAACGAATTGATACAAAATTCGGAACAAAGACCCTACCCTCTCTTGCAGATGCCATTCGGGAAAAAGACCCGAAAAAATTGAAGGCAGAAATGGAGTGGCTCAGTTTTTTATTGGTGCTGGAGAAGTTTGATCTGCTTCAAACGGAAAATCGCGCCAATCCTCAGGCCCGGATAACGACCTTCTGGCTGGGCCGAAACTATTTTTCCTATCTGTTGGAGCCGGCCATTGCAAAGGCAGACCCGATGGAGGAGCAACGGCTGAATCGGCTGTTGGATAAGATGCTTTATCGTCTGGAAGATGGCGAGGAAGCAGCCTTCATCGTGCTTCGGCAAGAATTGATCGGAGGCATTGTCCGGTTTTTTAACTTCCGTGTTCCACAGACTTAAGACGCTCGTTCAAAATCAATTGCTACCAGTATGTTCACACCCATCTGGTGCTTTGAACGGGGCCTGTATTGCCTTCTTACGCCATATCTTTTACAATCCCCACATGTCAGCCAAACAGAGAACGCCTGTGGCCGACCCGCATACGGATCACAACCTGTGGGATGTCCAGCAGCTTAAAGAAACCATACAGGCACTTCGGCAAAAACTCGAATTGGAGCAGATCGCTGCCAGCGAACGCCTTCAGGAAGCGATGCTGACTGCCAACGGGGAAAATGTTGCGCTTCGGACATCCCTTGTCGCCCTGCGTGAGGAAATAGAACAGGTAAAATTCAACGGACAAGAACAACTTCAAATGGCCGTTCATAAGGGGAACGCTGAGACACATCAGTTGCAGAAAACCATTCAGTCTGTTCGTGACGAAGGAGAGCGTAGAAGGATCGCCGATGCTGAATACCTGGATCAGATCAAAGCAAAAATGCAGGCGGAAATAACCCAGTTAACCAAAACGATTCAGTCCATGCGTGACGAGGCCGATGCCACGCGTATTGCCGAGCAGGAACGGCAAAACAAGGTCAGCGCGAAGGCACAGGTTGAGATCCAAAACCTCCATGCCACGATTAATGCCCTTCGCAAGGAGTTGCAAACAGACCATGCCTGAAATCCGGAATCGGAAAGCCACACTGGCTCGAAAGCTAGGAAGAGCCACACTCGCGGAGCTTCTGCTGAGCGTGTCCAATGGGCTGGGCATGTCGCTGGATCTGACCGAGGCGTTAGGGGTAACAACCGTAGCGTTGACCACCCAAGCGATCGGTGCGGAACGCGGCGCGGTCTTCTTAAACGACTCCAATACAGGTGAGCTCTTCTCGCGGGTCGCTGAGGGAAAATTTACACGGGAGATTCGGATGGTGAACACCGTGGGCATCGCAGGCCAGGTTTTTGCTGCGGGTCAAGGCGTCATCATCCACGACGCCTATGCCAATGAGCACTTTAATCGCGACATTGACGAGTCCACCGGCTTCACCACTAAAATATGGTTCCTTTGAGTTTCAAGTGGGTGAGTCGTGGGAATTGAGCCTTTTGAAATA
>JBBTNS010000042.1:0-1500 GCA_038067655.1 Nitrospirota bacterium | reverse complement strand
TGCGTCTTTTGTGTTTAATCGAAGGGATTTGAAGTAGGGGCGCGCGAAGGGTGAACCCCCTCCCCCCGCCCCTACAATACAATTACAATCCGACGTTGACTCGAAAGGTATAAAGCGGTACCTTTGCGAAGTCAGCCTCAAATATAAAATTAATAACGGCGAGAGAAATTCGTGTCCCAATAAATCCTTTTGTGAGATTCTCTTCTACATCTGATAAATTCAGACCTGCCTTCTCCTTTGCCTTGACTTGGAGAATCCCAACTCCAGCATAGGGGGTAATAAACGTAAAGCCTTTGCTGACTGAAAGATCCGCAGAGATTGTGCTTAAATCGAGTGTGTCTACGCCAGAAAGTTTCGTATAAGTGCCACGAATGGCCACCGCAGGCAAGACAATACTTCCAGGAATAATCGCATACTTAAGCTCGGCTCCAAAGACGGAAATATCAAGTTGAGACACGGATGAGTAGAACGCCCCGATATCAATTCCAAACGGCAGCCCTTTTTGTAAATGTATTTTCGGAAGTAGAAGCATGCTAGGCGCACTGGGGGCAGCCTCTTTCCAAAAAGACTCGTCCTGATTAATTGAGATAGCAGTGATTTCCAGCCCGGCATCAAACCCGATAATGCCAAGCGGTTCTGCTGGGGCGGCAGGAACGTAACTAATCGCAAGACCCAGTTCCTCAGTTAAGTTTTTAAACTCGTCTTGAGAAAAGCCGCCTCCTGATGGTAGATTAATGGAGCCTGCGTGTGCTGAGACTTGAAAAATAAACAGGAAAAATGCCCCCATTCCCAAAAAAATCATCTTTACTCTTGACATTCGCGTCTCCATAAATTAGAATCGACCCTTTGATCTTGTGAGCAACAAGGCCCCTTTAGCGTTAACGCCTGTGATATATCACAGATTTTGGTTAATGTAAAGGAATTGAATATCTGTTTTTAGGGAAGCCCTAAGCTGGCGTAGCTCAGTCGGTAGAGCAGCTGATTTGTAATCAGCAGGTCGCGGGTTCGATTCCCATCGCCAGCTCCCCCCCCAAGTGGGTGGCGGCGGAATATGGATTATAGAAGGGGAGGTTCCCGAGTGGACAAAGGGAACAGACTGTAAATCTGTCGCTGTACGGCTTCGGAGGTTCGAATCCTCCCCTCCCCAGCCGATAGAGAGGCGGGGAACAGGGCAAATGCGGGAATAGCTCAGCGGTAGAGCTCTAGCCTTCCAAGCTAGGGGTCGCGGGTTCGAATCCCGTTTCCCGCTCCCCCTAGGCGGTGAGGTGGATGCGAGCATAAGGGGTGCTTTAATAATTGTGAGTAGGGGCTTGTCGCCCTTGTAGCTCAGTTGGCAGAGCACATCCTTGGTAAGGATGAGGTCACCGGTTCGATCCCGGTCAAGGGCTGAATTTAAGGTTGGTTTAAGGTTAGGAGATTGAGAGATGGCGAAAGCAAAGTTTGAGCGAACGAAGCCGCATTTGAACATTGGTACGATTGGGCATGTGGATCACGGCAAAA
>JBBTNS010000041.1:0-5926 GCA_038067655.1 Nitrospirota bacterium | reverse complement strand
GCCTCAAAACCACCGGACAATGCCACACACTTTTCTATCGCTGTTCTTGGGATCTATCAACCTCTTGCGCGTCCAGATTGCTGCGTGATATTCTTCCGGTTCTTTGATGATCGGCGGCGTAGCTCAGGGGCAGAGCAGGTGAATCATAATCACTCGGCCGGGGGTTCGAATCCCTCCGCCGCTACAGGATAAAAATGGCAGATAAAGTCATAAAAAGTAACGAAGAGTGGAAAAGCACGTTAACGCCCGAACAATACCAAGTCTGTCGGCAAAAAGGAACAGAACGGCCATTCACAGGCACGTTTAACGACTGCAAAGACAAGGGGATTTATCAATGCGTCTGTTGCGGCGAAAATCTTTTTAGCTCGGAAACGAAGTTTAACTCCGGCACCGGCTGGCCCAGTTTTTGGGAATCCTTTTCTGAAGAAGGGATTCAATCCGTGTCTGACGAAAGTTACGGGATGGAGCGGGTAGAGGTTTTATGTAACAAATGCGGCGCGCACCTGGGTCATCTTTTTGATGACGGCCCCGCCCCAACCCATTTGCGCTATTGTATTAACTCAGCCGCTTTAAAATTAAACAAACAAGACTAACATTAAACAAGGAGAAAAAATGACACTTTCAAATACAATCTGGTCTGCGTTACCGATTCTTTTAATGGGGGTTGCGACAATCGCTAGCACTACTTCCGCGGCAGAGACAAAACCACAGGGACTCTTTGCCATCATGGAAACCAATATGGGAACCATCACAATGCGTCTTTTTGAAAAAGAAGCACCCAAAACAGTCGCTAATTTTGTCGAGCTTGCGGAGGGGAAAAAACCATTCACTGATCCGAAAACCGGCGAAAAAGTAACGCGTCCTTTTTATGATGGACTGATTTTCCATCGCGTCATTACTGGATTTATGATTCAAGGCGGTGATCCGCGCGGTAACGGAACAGGCGACCCCGGCTACAAATTTGAAGACGAATTTGTACCGTCACTGAAGTTCGATAAACCCGGAATACTCGCTATGGCCAATTCAGGGCCGAACACAAATGGTAGTCAGTTTTTTATCACCGATGGACTCACCCCGCATTTGAATATGCACCATACCATCTTTGGACAAGTGGTTGAAGGACTGGATATCGTCCAGAAAATCGCGCGCGTGAAAACAGGCCCGATGGATCGTCCCCAAACACCAGTCACAATGAAGGTGAAAATCGTTCGCAAATAGGCGGCGCGGCCGCCTGCGAGGACGACTGCTTCGCAGTCTATCCCCGCTTCCGTTGGTCGCGGTTGTAAGAGATGAAGTTTTCCACATTTATCGATTTCCTCTTGGAGTACTCTATTCCCCTGATTGCTGGAGTACTCCTTGCCCTGCTCTTCGCCAATATCGCCCCAGAGTCATATGCCATTTTTCTGAACCAATGGCCACATCCGGCAATCCCATTTTCGTTCATCATCAACGACCTGTTCATGGTCTTTTTCTTTGGATTGGTCACCACAGAGATTGTTCAAAACGGCCTTCCAGGGGGGCATCTCCATCCACTTAAAAAGGCGATCAATCCTATTTTCGGAACAGTCGGCGGGGTAGTCATGCCCATTGCCGTCTACTTGATTTATGTTGCAATCACTGGAGAGAAATCGCTTTTACCCGGATGGGGCATCTCCACTGCAACCGACATCGCATTGGCCTATCTGGTGGCGTGCGTGGCCTTTGGGAAAAATCACCCCGCCGTCTCGTTTTTACTTTTACTCGCCATTGCCGATGACGGGATTGGTCTTTTTATTATCGCCCTCTTTTATCCGAACCCCGCTCATCCTGCACGCCCCCTCTTTCTGCTATTGGTTGTCATTGGAATGGTC
The DNA here is from genome assembly GCA_038067655.1 of Nitrospirota bacterium. GTDB lineage: Bacteria > Nitrospirota > Nitrospiria > SBBL01 > SBBA01 > JACPZM01. Next base: position 4,076 of record JBBTNS010000041.1, on the reverse strand, counting down.
ATTGTTTATTTTTTAAGAAAAAAACAAGTTGGCTCTTTTTGGCCTTATCTTTTTACAGGCGGCAGTTTGAGTTGGCTGGGACTTTATTTTGCGGGGATTCATCCGGCACTCGCCCTCGTTCCAATTATTCCATTTTTGCCCGCAGGGCACAACCTTGCGATTGCAGAATTTGTTGCCGTCGCGGGACAGGCAACGCCATCCCTAACAAGCAAGAAGACAGCCCCGCTTGATCGTTTCGAGATTATTTTCAAAACTCCGGTGATGTTAGGGCTGATTGGTTTTGGTCTTGCCAACGCAGGGGTCTCGTTTTCTGCAATGGGTCCGGCCACATGGGCCGTTCTGCTTTCATTGATTATTGGAAAAACGGCGGGAATTTTTATCTTCTCGTTCGTTGCAATACGTCTTGGATTTCCACTTCCATCGGGGATGACATTAAGAACGCTTTTTGTGGCCAGTATGACGGCGGCAATGGGAATGACGGTTGCCCTGTTTGTCGCGGGTGTCGCCTTCACAGACCCCGCATTACAAGGGGCCGCAAAAATGGGTGCGCTCTTTTCTGCGGGCATCGCGCCGATTGTGCTAATCGTTGCAAAACAAATGCGGGTTAAAGGCCACCACTAAATCTGGCGGAGAGAGGGGGATTTGAACCCCCGAGACAGTTTTAAGCCGTCTACACGATTTCCAGTCGTGCTCCTTCAGCCGCTCGGACATCTCTCCTTGGAATGGTGAATCGACCGACATGCTATCACAACTGACCCCTACTTCCCAAGCAAGATCGAAATATTGTTACTGATAGAATTGGCGGAAACGATATCCTCTTTCCCATCGCCGTTAATATCGGAAATGGCAATCGATTTTGGGCCAGCCCCAACATTGAGGTTGATCGCTGGTTGAAACCCTGAGCCTGTGCCGTCTCCAATAAGAACAGAGACATTATTATTCGATTGAGAGTTCGCTATGACCAAATCCACATCGCCATCATTATTAATATCTTTTGCTGTCACCCAGGCAGGGGACGTTCCGACAGAAAAATTGATGGGATCCCCGAAGCGACAATCGCCAACCTGACAAACTCCGACTCCAAGCAAGACAGAAATGGTATTGCCGTTCCTATTGGCGGTCACAATATCAATATTCCCATCTCTATTCAGATCAATCGTGAAAACGGAGTGTGGATAAGTGCTAGCCATTGGGCCTACGACAGAGAAATCACCCGCATTGCTGAAAGTGCCCGCTCCATTTCTAAGTACAATGGTAACCGTATCATCACTTGCATTGGCCACAATAATATCGGCATTTCCATCTTTATTCATATCACCGGTTGTCACTGCAAGGGGATCCCGGCCAACATTAAAATTAGCCGCAACCCCAAACGAACCTGTCCCCTCTCCTAATAAAACAGCGATCTGACCCTGAGTAACATTGGCCGTAACAATATCAAGATGCTTGTCGTTATTGAAGTCTCCAACGGCAATCGCACGGGGGTCACCCCCAACAGCAAAATTCGCACTACTTCCCAATGCCCCGGCTTGGTTCCCAAGCAGCACTGATACATCATGAGAATGCTCGTTGGCCGTCGCAACATCAGGCCCCCCGTCGGCATTAAAATCACCGATGGCCACAGCCCATGTTGTTTGCCCCATTGTAGGATAAAAAGTAGGTGGCCCAACGAGTGTCGTGGACCCATTTCCCATCAAAACAGCTACAGCATTGCTACTCAGACCAGCAACGACAATATCTTCGTGGCCATCGGCATTCAAGTCGCTGATTGCAACAGAATAGGGTTTCATCGTCCCATCAATTGAAAAGTGAACAGCAGGCGCAAAAACCGAACTAAACTGTGGGATCACCAAGCGGTCATTATCCATTGTAATCATGCAGGTACTGCTTGCTGTGCCTTTGCAATAGCCATCCCAGCTCGCAAATACCCCCCCTTCTGCTGGCACTGCCGTAAGCGTTACACCGGTTCCATCTGTGTAGGTTGCGCAATGGTCACCGCAGTTGATTCCGACCGGATCGAGTGTCACCATTCCACTTCCTACGATAGGAGTATCTAAGATAAATGTCTTCTTAAATACCGCAGTAATGGTCTGATGACCATTCATGATAACGGAACAACTCCCCATTCCAGGACATTCTGCGCCGACCCATCCAGTAAATACGAACTTAACTTCTGGTGTCGCTGTTAATTTCACCTCGGTGCCGCTCTTAAAAGAGGCGGAGCAAGTTGTCCCGCAACGAACCTCTGGTTGATCGGAGGTCACACTGACCGAGCTTTGGCTGACTCCATCTTTTAGAATCGTCAATCGAAATGTCGGCACAAATTGTGCCGTAATCGTCTTATCCGCATCCATCCTAACCGTGCAAGTTCCAATGCCAGGGCATGCGGGATCGGTCCAGCCGGTGAAAACAGAATTAGGCTCAGGGACTGCGGTGAGTGTGACTAATGTATTGATGTTATAATTGATGCAGGCGGGTTCGCAACGAACGCCGTTGATGTCATCGGTAACGGACCCCACCCCAGAGCCGGAATACCGCAGTGTCAACTGAACGGCTTCAGGTGCTCTCCCCTCTCCCAACCATCCTCTTTTCTCCCCGTCATCACATCCTGACAACAAGAAAAGGAAGACGATGTGATATAGCCATGAGATAGACGACTTCTTGTCTAACACTTCTTGCCCCCCAAAAATCCCTACTTGTCCAGTCTCTTTATTGTAACACGACGATTCAAGAAAGTAGAAGCTTCTGTCTGAGATGAGTCAGCAGGTTTTTCCGCAGCATACGATACAATGCGGATACGATTTCTCACTCCAGACTGGATTAACATATCTCTGACCGCCTCGGCTCGTTTTTGCCCCAGGCTCAAGTTTGATTGCTTTGATCCATTCAAACTGGTATGGCCTCCCACCTCTATCGGCACATCGGGAGAAGACTTGAGTAACATGACGACGCCTTCAATTATTTTTTTTGACTCATCCGAAAGACGTGATGAATTCGATTCAAATAAAATATCCTGAAATGACCAGACTGATTCGGGTAAGGGTTTAACTGGCATAATGGGTTCTGGAGCTACTTCTGAAATAATAGGCTTAGGAGGAGGGGAAAGGGACGGATGATCTTTAACAACCTTTTTAACCTTCTTTTTTGTTGGAGGGAAAAAGTAACGTACGCCCACACCCAATGATGCCGTATTAGCCTCATAGCTATCCGTTGATGTTATCATCGCCCCTGCTCCATTTGTTGTTAAGATTTCGGCATCTCCAGAGTTTAACTTCCATCCGATCTCGGCATGAATAGACACTCCCTTTGCAACAAAATAGTCAACCCCTGCTGCAACTTTTACGGCAAGTGTATCGTCGAGCGCGACTTTACACGCTAAAGCCGGGTTACAATTTTTTAAAAATTCGTCACTAATCCGGAAATCATTTTTGTTGTGTCCAACGCCAATCAGCCAGTAAGGAGAAAAAAGTGTATTCTTAACGCGGGGATAATATTGTACAACCCACATTGTTGATAATGTACGGCTTTGTCCAAAATCTAAATGAGAAGGGGTCACGTTGCGGATAGAATGCGTTTCTAAGGCAAAATCAACACCCGTCACGATACGATGGCCAACGCCATAAAGAAGCCTTCCATTGTAGAGTGTGCCAGTATCTCCTTTTGTTTTTGCGCCATTCCCATTCCCTACTGATTGTGTCAATATCGAACTCCCTCCCGATATTCCGAAAACAGTCTTTCCATTAAGCGGAATATGTTCTGCCAATGCCACACCTGACAGTGTGTGAGACAAGATTAAAAAAATAGAAATGGCTAAATATTTTCCCATAGACCCATAATTCAGGATCAAATATGGGTATAAAAAGCAAATATAGTGCCAAAATATAAAAAATAATATAAGATTTAACGTATGATTGTGTTAATGGGGTTATTTTTATATAAAAAAAAGCCCGCTCTTCCATTTTTATGGAAGAGCGGGCTTAAATGAATCCCGGCAACGACCTACTTTCCCACACCCCCGCGGGTGCAGTATCATCGGCCCTGGAGGGCTTAACTTCCGTGTTCGGGATGGGAACGGG
>JBBTNS010000040.1:0-5731 GCA_038067655.1 Nitrospirota bacterium | reverse complement strand
GGGTATGAGTGGATTTTGCGACAATCAGAATGCGTTAATTAGGGATGGTATAAGAAAGCATTGTTGCCTGCCATGCGTCTTCAAATCCCCCCTGCCCCCCTTTGGCTAAAGGGGGGGACATTTTCATTGCGGCCAAGCCCAAGGCACGAGGTTTTAGAACGTTTCGTTACTTTAGAATCGTTGTGTTTCTGGTCACAGGCAAACTTATTTCAAAAGGCTCAATTCCCACGACTCACCCACTTGAAACTCAAAGGAACCGTGGTGTGCGACCCTGTCGGAAAGGATGCCTCGCTGATAGAGGATTGAAACGTAGGGGCGTGGGGAGTCGCAGGGTGAAACGGGGTGGGGAAATAAAACATAATGCCGCGTTATCAGTCATGCGATTTTTCATGGATGATAACGACGCATTATGTTTAGTGAGGATTGGGCGCAGATTTTGCGCCTTTTTTTTTGCAAAATCCGTGACCAAATCGTAAGATGTTTTTCCTCCCTCGCAGGGGCCGTGCCCCCTCTTTCGCCCTGAGGCGGGATGCTGTGCACTTTTCTCTTGCACAGCAGAGGACTGAAGCATTCTGCCTTCCGCAGCACCTCTCTCTAAAAAAAATCATTTCTTCCCTCTTTCTCTGTCTTTTTCTATTGACAAATTTGCTTCTTCAGTCTAAATTGATGCTTTATGGGTTAAATTGGTAGAAAATGGGATTAAATGGGTGACATTGGCCTCATAGGAAGACACGATCATACGATTGATGCGACGGGTCGGCTGTCTATTCCATCAAAATTTAGAGACTATTTGACTCTGTATTCTGAGGGAAGGGTCGTCATGGCCACATCTCATGTTGATTCGTGCATTACCGCTTATACATTGTCCGAGTGGGACGTGATTACAAAGCGTTTTGCGCAGAAAATCGAATCATCCAGTGCTGATGCAGAGGGTTTCCTAGAGATGAAAGATTTCTTGAGACTTTTTTATGCAGGTGCCGTTGATTGTTCATTGGATAAGCAAGGCCGAATTTTACTCCCGGCACATCTGAGAGCGCACGCCGTATTAGATAAAGAGACCGTTTTAATTGGCTGTGTGAAGTCCATCGAGATCTGGGACGTTGTAAAATGGCAGCAGAAAGAATCGGCGGTTCTTCAAGACCCAGGACATCTACAAAAGGCGATGATTGGATTGGGAATATAGAGCGAATGAAAGTTGCCAAAGACGAGCAAAAAGAAATCGGCCATCAGCCGGTCTTGGTTAGCGAAGTCCTTTCTGCTCTGCGGTTGTCGCCCTTACATTCGGAAGGCTATCACCCGGAAAAGGATTGCCCCAGTATTCCGGGATCCCAAGCCCACAGCAACCAACGGGAGCTGTCATTCTTGCCCTCGCCCGTTGGCGGATATTTGGATTGTACGGTGGGACTGGGAGGACACACCGAGGCGATCCTAAATGCCGCAGCTCAAAACGTTCGCGTGATCGCAATGGATCGAGATTCCGATGCCCTATCATACGCTAAAAAACGGCTTACGGCTTACGATAATCGCGTCACCTTTTTCCACGGCTCGTTTAGGGACATACTGAGCATTGCAGAAAATGCAAAGGTAACCGAATTTTCCGGAATTCTTTTTGATCTGGGAGTCTCTTCCTTGCAATTGGATTTGGCCTCTCGCGGATTTTCTTTTCAGCAAGAAGGCCCCTTGGATATGCGAATGGATCAAACTCAGGCGATCACTGCGGCCCAGTTAGTCAATACCCTCCGTGAGGGGGAGCTGGCGGACATCATTTATCAATATGGAGAAGAGCGTAGCGCAAGAAAGGTTGCCTCCTTCATCGTCCGTTATCGCGAAAAAGAAGGGCCTATTACGGAAACCTCCGCGTTGTCTGATCTTATTTGCCGTGCTGTACGGGGAAAATCAAAATGGACCAAGACGCATCCAGCCACAAAAACCTTTCAGGCGCTTCGAATCGCGGTCAACGACGAGCTTTCCGAGATTGAAGCCGGAATGACACACGCCGCTTCCTTGTTGGCGGTTGGTGGAAGACTTGCCGTGATTTCGTTTCACTCATTGGAAGACCGAGTTGTCAAGCACCGATTTAAGGAATTTGCTGCAAAGCCGGGGCAGGAATGTGTATCGCTGGTTAAAAAAAGATTTGCCAATCTTTATAAAAAACCCATTGTTCCAACAGAAGAAGAAGTCTTCCGAAATCCGCGTGCTCGGTCGGCGAAGCTTCGCGTGTTAGAAAGGGTTGCATGATGGCACCTCTGAAAGCCTACTGCGCGACCCGACTGCTGTGTTGCGCGGTACTCGGAATCCTCATGTACACTGCGTACATTGCGGTTCCTGTGTTCCGTGCGCCTTGCATTCAGGCCGCTCGTGACGGTTTTGAGAGGTGCCAATGAGCGAGGAGATCAAGGGAGGCTGGAAAGATGTGACCATTATTGGCGTGCTGGGGCTGACCATTCTCATTCTTGCCTTTCTTTCTTTATGGCAGCGCACACGGATGACCCAAATTGGTTATGAAATACAGGCCATGCGAGTGCAAAAGGAGCAACTGATGAAAATTCATAAACAGCTCCTCATCGAAGTTGAAAGTATTAGCGCTTTAGACCGGGTTGAGGAAGTTGCGACGCGTCAGCTGGGGATGGTCCCGGCAAACGCGACAACCCGTATTTATGTACAGGATCGGTAAACTAAAACTCGTATGACAGCAAAAGGCCCTACATCTCTTTCCCGATCCACCCAGTTTTTTTTCATTGCGGGGGTTTTAACCGTGGGGTTCTTGTTCGTTCTGATTCGTCTGTCGGTGATTCAGTGGCTCCAGCACGGAAAATGGAATCTATTGGCAAAAGGACAGCATGAAAGAACGCTTCTTGATCACGTGGATCGAGGCATCGTTTATGATCGGAACAGAAAAGTACTGGCAATTAACGTGGATGTCCCCTCCCTCTATGCTGTCTCAGACAAAATACAGCATCCCAAAAAAACCGCAAAGCAGCTGGCCCCCTATCTAAACAGTTCGCAACGCGCGCTTGTTGCAAAATTCAATCGTGAGAAAGATTTTGTTTGGCTGGCAAGAAAAATTGATCCAGACCGGCTTGCCAAGATCAATCGGTTGGAACTACCGGGAATCGGGGTACTCATGGAGAGCAAACGATTTTATCCCAAGCGGGCGTTATTTGGGCATCTGGTGGGTTTTGTTGGCGTGGATAACAACGGCTTGGAAGGCGTAGAGCACCGGTATGATGAGTTGTTAAAGGGGAAAAAGGGGGGGATCGTCGTCGTTCGCGATGCACACGGGAAATCAATCTACCCAAAAGGATTTAATTATATCCCGCCTTCTCAAGGGGAAAGCCTGGTCCTGACTGTAGATGAAACGATTCAGCATATCAGCACCCGTGAAGTGCGTCGTGCTGTTGAAAAAACAGGTGCCAAGGGTGGGATTGCTTTGGTCATGAATCCCGCCAATGGGGAGATCTTGGCGATGGCCGTCTATCCTTTTTTTAATCCGAATACGGTAGGTTCATACCAGCCCGCACAATGGAGAAATAGAGCGATTACGGATATCTATGAGCCCGGCTCCACGTTCAAGATCGTGACAGCGGCGGCGGCGTTGGAAGAAAAAATGGTCTCACCCCAAGAGATCATTAATTGTGAAGCTGGAACCTTTGTTGTCTCCGGAACGATTATTCATGACCATGAACCCATGGGAAGTGTTCCTTTCAACGAGGTGGTTGCGAAATCCAGCAATATCGGAATGATTAAGGTTGCATCGCGTTTGGGGAAAAATAGGCTGGAGGCGTATTCCCGCGCCTTCGGCTTTGGGAGCAGGCTTGGCATTGATTTAACCGGAGAGTCTCCCGGATTACTTCGGAGCGCGCCATCTTGGTCTGATCGTTCCTTGGCGTCCATTGCGATTGGACAGGAGATTGGGGTTACGGCATTGCAAATGATTTCAGCAACGGCGGTCATTGCCAATAATGGATATCCGGTTACACCGCACGTCATGCTCGCGGCAACGGCCCGAGAAGAGGATATGCCGAAACCGGCCCCGTATAATCCTCCAACAAGAACAGCATTGTCAGGAGGAATCGGGGGAACAGAAACCCCGCTCGATGAAAATCAATCTGGCAACAAAAGACGAATTGTATCGGCAGAAACAGCCAAGGCACTGACACAAATTTTAGAACAGGTTGTTACGGCGGGAACGGGGAAGAAGGCCGGAATCTTTGGATTTCGAGTTGCCGGAAAGACGGGAACCGCGCAAAAGATTGATCCAGGCACGGGCTCCTATTCGAAAGAAGGGTATGTCAGTTCGTTTGTTGGATTCGTTCCGGCTGATAAGCCAGCGTTGGTGATCTTGGTCATGATTGATGAACCGGTGGGAGAGAGAACCGGCGGAGAGGTTGCGGCGCCTGTTTTTTCTGAAATTGGAAGGGAGACGCTTCGCTATCTGAAAGTGGCTCCGGACGTATTCATTGGTAAAGCGGCCGTGCCGACTGCATAGAATATTTGTGAGGTGCCATTGAGGCTTTCAGAACTATTGGCCCGATGTTTGGCGTGTGAAGTGGCGGGAGAAACAGATTTGGAGATAGGACAGATTGTGACCGATTCAAGAAAAGTAAAAAAAGGAGACCTCTTTGTCGCACTGCCCGGAACAAAACACAACGGTCACGCATTTATTGAAGAGGCGGTAAGGGGCGGTGCCTCGGTGATTGTCGCAGAAAAAGAAGCCGATGAAAAAGCGAATCCCATTGGGGATACGACGGTTGTCTTAGTGAAAGATGCGTATGATGCCCTATTTAAGCTTTCCTCGCATCTGGCTAAAAAACCCGCAGAAAAACTGCACTTAATTGGTATCACGGGGACCAACGGAAAGACGACCACGGCGTTTTTAGTTCAATCGCTTTTGAGCACAAAAGAGAAGAAGGCTGGACTCATTGGTACCATTCACTATGACTTTGGGGGAGTCGGTGATCCCAAAACAGACGCTCAGGCTTCGAAAGCGTCTTCTCAGACGACGCCCGGGATTTTAGAGTTACAAACGATTTTCTCAGAAATGGAAAGACGAGGAACCACTCATGTTGCGATGGAAGTCTCTTCGCATAGTCTTGATCAACGGCGGACATTGGGGCTTCGCTTTGATGCCGCGGTCTTCACCAACCTCACACAAGATCATCTTGATTATCACAAGACGATGGAAAATTATTACGAGGCGAAGAAAAAACTGTTTTTCCAGACAGAGGGCCTTTCTGTGATCAATGTGGATGATCCATGGGGTATGCGGTTAAAAGATGAAGCGCCCGGCCAAACGCTCTGCTACGGCATTCATGAACATCAGGATATCTATCCGACGGCACTCGCAATCAATCTAGAAGGGATTTCAATGGCCGTCCAAACACCGATTGGCGTTATTGAGATTCAGTCCGCGCTCACAGGGCAATATAACGTCTACAATATTTTGGGGGCGATTGGCGTCGGCGTGGCGAGCGGCCTTTCTCAAGCGTGCATTTCCGACCGCATTGCCGCAATGAAATCGGTTCCGGGCCGATTTGAAAAGATTGACCTCGGCCAAGATTTTCTCGTCATTGTGGATTATGCGCATACCGACGATGCCCTCTCGCGTTTGCTGCAGTCGGTTTCCTCTTTAACGCTCGGACATGTCATTACGGTCGTGGGCTGCGGTGGAGACCGTGATCGTGGAAAGCGCCCCAAGATGGGACAGGCTGCCTCTTTATACAGCCGGCTT
>JBBTNS010000039.1:0-10852 GCA_038067655.1 Nitrospirota bacterium | reverse complement strand
TTAGTACGCAAACTTGACAAAGCATTTATTATTGTAATAGAATATCCGGTTGTAGAGTGAGGTTGTCCTGCAAGTAAGCGGTTTTATGCAACAGCTTGGTCTTCGTTTTTGTTTTCAATCATAAAAAGGAAGTGTTGTCAGGACAGATTAATTTGTAATGTAGGAGGATTTAGAAATGGCAAAAGGTCGTGTAAAGTGGTTTAACGCCAGCAAGGGATATGGATTTATCACACAGGAAAATGGGGGCGATGTGTTCGTTCATTTTTCCGCAATTGAATCCGAAGGGTTTAAATCCCTGGCAGAAGGTCAAGAAGTTGAATTTGAGGTTACTGCTGGTGCAAAAGGACCACAGGCGGCAAAGGTAACAGCACCCGCTGTTGCTTAGCTACCATTAAGGTACACAGTAAGGGGCAGCTCTGATCGCAGAGCTTGCCCCCCTGTTGGATACGCTCTTCGTTTTTCCCCATTCCCCAATCCATAATAGAGGCTCCCATAGAGATTATGAGACCTGATAGACCTTGATCAGGTCTGTCGGAGCCGTGTCTATTTTCGGAGATTGGGAGACCAGTACCAAAAGATCGCCTTTTTTGGCGAAGTTTCCTTGTCGCACTTTCGCGATCATCTCCGCAAACATGTCTTCATTTGTATTCCGGCTTGAAGTTAGACAGGTGGCGACTCCCCAGTAAAGAGACATACGTCGTTGGATCAGAACATCCGGGGTGCATGCGATAATTGGAACTTGTGGCCGATATTTTGAAAGCCGAAGTGCCGCACCTCCGGAGAGCGTCGAGGTGACAATGGCTGTTGCGTTCATTTCGTGGGCGATGAGACACGCTGCTTTGCTGACTGCTTCAGACACTGAAAGCCCTGTGGTCAGCGTGGGATCTGAAGCGGGCAGGCTCGATTCCGCTGCGACAATGATCCGGTTCATCATGCGAACGGTCTCAATCGGGTACGCCCCGGTCGCGGTTTCTGCCGATAGCATCAGGGCATCTGTTCCATCTAATACGGCATTGGCAACATCCGACACCTCGGCGCGGGTTGGCCGCCACTGTGTCACCATGGACTCTAACATCTGCGTCGCAGTAATCACGGGAATTTGTGCAAGATTGGCCTTCCGAATAATCTCTTTTTGCAAAAGTGGGACATGCTCGGGAGGGAGGTCTACACCCAAATCGCCGCGCGCCACCATGACCCCATCAGAGACTTGAATGATTTTATCCAGATTCGAAATAGCAACGGCTAACTCTAGCTTGGCAATCACCGCAGTCGTTTTCCCCGCCTTCTTGATAAATCGTTTGATCGATACGATGTCGTTTGCGTCTCGAACCATCGAGAGCGCAACGAAATCAACGCCGCGATCTAATCCAAACTTTAAATCGTCCCAATCTTTACGGGTCAGCGTGGGAACCCCCAACGCCTTTCCGGGAACGTTGACCCCTTTATAAGGCGCTAAAATCCCCCCTTCTTTGATTTTGCAAAGAATATCCTTTCCTAAAACTTGATCCACAGAAAGGGCAATCTGGCCGTCATTGAGTAAAATCGAATCGCCGGGCGCCACTCTTTTGTATAAGGTCGTGTGACTGGTAGATACCCCGTTTTCATCACCCACCCTGGGCGATGAAAAAAGCGTAAAGGAGCCGCCTTCATTTAATTGATAGTGCGGTTTTTTTAATGGGCCGATCCGAATCTTAGACCCTTGTAAGTCCTGTAAAATGGCAACGGGCTTTTTCTTCCTCTCTGAAAGAAGCCGAATCTTGTCGATGGCTTTGCCATGTTCTTCTTGAGACCCATGCGAAAAGTTAATCCGAATCAGATCAACCCCGGCATCAATCAGCCCCGCGATCTTCTCTTCAGACTCCGTTGCTGGCCCTAAAGTACATACGATTTTAGACCTGCGCGGTCCGCGAGAATGACAGCTCCCGTTGGTCGCTGTGGGTTGCGATTTGTAGATCATTTTAAGTTCAATGCAAGGAATTTTAGTTCGGTCATTTCTTCGATCGCGTAGCGAATGCCTTCACGTCCTACGCCGGATTCCTTGATGCCGCCATAGGGCATGTGATCCACCCGATAGGTCGGTACATCGTTCACAATCAGCCCGCCCACTTCTATTTGATCAAAGGCCTGAAAAATACGCTTTATATCTTTCGTAAAAATTCCGGCTTGTAGCCCATAAGGAGATTGATTGAGCGCATTAATGGCTTCCCTGATCTCTTGATAAGGTGTTACCGTGACCACTGGGGCAAAAATCTCGTCACAAGAGACTTTCATCTTAGAGGTCACATTCGTTAAGACTGTTGGAGTAATCAGATTGTCCAGACGTTTTCCTCCTGCCAAAATCTTCGCGCCCGATGCGACCGCTTCGGTAATCCATGTTTCAGCGCGTTTGGCCTCGTTCAAACTAATCATCGAACTCATATTGGTCTTTTCGTCCATCGGGTCGCCAATTTGAAGTTTTGCCACTTGCGGCAAAAATCGCTCTAAAAAAGTGGCGTAACAATCTTCCTGAACATAGATTCTTTGAACCGAGATACAGACCTGTCCCGCATAGGCAAAACCGCCGGTCACACAACGTGCCGCCGCATAATCCAAATCAGAGTCAGAGTGAATAATCACCCCGGCGTTTCCCCCCAGCTCTAAAAGAACGCGTTTTTTAGGAAGTTTTTCTTTTAGCATCCAACCCACTGCGGCACTGCCGGTAAATGTTAGCATCTTTATCCTTTCATCCCGGACGAGCTTTTCCGTAAGTGCATTTGTTGTCGGGAAGATTTGCACGGCTCCTTCCGGAAGACCTGCCGATTCAATAATCTCGGCCAACAGTAACGCAGTCAACGGGGTTTTGGGGGCCGGTTTGAGAATAATGGGATTACCTGCGGCGATGGCGGGGGCAATTTTATGAGCAACAAGATTGAGTGGAAAATTAAAGGGGGCGATCCCGACAATCGGCCCAATTGGAACCCTGCGCGTTAGCCCCAATCGTTCTTCGGAGCCCGCCATGATATCCAGGGGTATCACTTCGCCGTTGATGCGTTTGGCCTCTTCGGATGCGATTTGAAATGTATAAATTGCCCGATTGACTTCCGTTTTCGCGTCTGTGATCGGTTTGCCCGACTCCAGCGTAATCATCCGAGCGATTTCATCTTTTCGATCTTTCAATCCGTTTGAGATTGCGGAGAGTGCCTCGCTTCGTTTGAACGCGGGAAGCGTTCGCATTGCGGAAAAGGCGGACGTGGCCGATAAAATTGCCTCTTCGATATCATCGGAGGAAGCCTGATAGGTGATGCCGACTCGTTCGTTATTATAGGGATTCGTCACCTGCATTTTTTCGGATGACGTTTTCCATTTTCCGGCAATATATATTTTATAATCTTGCATTTGTATCTCTTATTTTAACAACCCCCTGGCCCCCGAAGTGGCGGGGGAATTGCCATTGGGCATCGGTTTTTCTACAGCGACCAGCGGGAGCTGTCATTCTGCCTCCCCCCGCTGGGGGGCTAGCCGGGTGGCCAGTAGAAGGGGCGGCCGCTCAACAGATGGATGTGAAGATGGAATACACTTTGTCCTGCTGATGCTCCGGAATTAATCACAGTGCGAAATCCTGAATCGGCGCCCCCTTTTTTTGCTCCGAGCATCGAGACCACCCAAAGGAGGTGTCCTAATAGGGCTTTATCTTCCTCCTTTGCGTCGGAGAGAGAGCGAATATGTCTTTTTGGAACGACCAAAAGATGTCCGGGAGCCTGAGGGGTGATATCGTTAAACGCAATTGTGAGACCATCCTCATATTCCAGTTTGCTGGGGATGGTTTTATTCACAATTTTACAAAAGAGACAGTCGTTTTCTTCCAATTTAAACTCCTGGATTCCGGCTTAAAAATTGCCGGAATGACAATACGAGCCAGCTTTCACAGCGACCAGCGGGAGCTGTCATTCCCGCGGGCGGACGTTCCGCCCTACTTCCTCTCGAGAACCATGGCGGAGCCGATGCCGCCGCCGACACAAAGCGAGACCACGCCCAGCGACAGATTCCGGCGTTTCATTTCTCGTAAAAGTGTAATCACCAGCCGGGTTCCGCTCATTCCCACCGGATGTCCTAAGGCAATCGCTCCGCCATTCACATTTACCTTGTCGCGCGATAATCCGAGCGATTTTTCCACCGCGATATACTGCGCGGCAAACGGCTCGTTAATTTCAAACAGCTCAATATCCGATAATTCCAATCCCGCTTTTTTTAATGCTTTTGGAATGGCCAACGCGGGGCCTAAGCCCATGCGAGAGGGTTCCAGTCCGACCGAGACGTAAGAGCGGACATACCCTAACGGCTCTTTCCCTAACGATTGGGCTTTTTCTTTTGAGGCAATCAATAATGCCGCCGCTCCATCACTAATGGGACAGGCGTTTCCCGGCGTAACTGTTCCCCCTTCTTTGAACGTGGTTGGATAAAGAGAAAGCATTTGTTCCGTCAACGCGATATTCGGGCCTTCGTCCTGTGCAAAAGGCTCTGGGGTGACGCTCTTTCCCGCAACCATCTTTGGAACCGGCATCGGGACGATTTCGTCTTTAAACTTTCCCTCTCGTATCGCGCGAAATCCTTTCTTATGACTAAAAACAGCATATTGGTCTTGCTCGGAGCGAGAGATTTGAAACTCCTCCGCCAGATTTTCCGCCGTGTATCCCATGATTTGTCCGCAGAAGCCGTCGGTCAATCCTTCCCAAATGGAGTCAATCATGGTGGTATGCCGGAGCCTGTGTCCAAATCGCATATCACGGGAGACAAACGGAGCAAGCGACATGTTTTCTACACCACCAGCCACTTGTAAATCGGCATCCTCCGAATAAATATTTTGACAAGCGTTCACCACCGCCTGAAGTCCAGAAGCACAATTGCGCGCAACCGTATAAGCGGGGATCGTCACGGGCAAGCCGGCCATGAGTGAAATCACACGGCCTAGGTTCGTCGCGTCACTATATTGCCCGACGCATCCAAAGATCACCTCGTCGACTTCGGCCGGGTCAATTTGCGTCCGACTCATTAATTCGCGCACCAGATGGCTGCCCATCTTCTGGTTTGTGATCTCTTTTAATGCGCCCCCCATATTCCCAATCGGGGTTCTCACCCCGTCAATAATCGCAATTTCTTTCATTTTATTCCCCTAATTTATTTTTGGACTTAAAACAGGATTGTACCATAATAAGAGTCGTTATAAAAATCAGTGTGTTTTACTCCTTGATAATCTTCAAGGAGTAATTTACAATAACATCGTTATAGATAAAGAATGCTTTTAACATGAAAGAAAAGGAGAAAGAATGTCACTAAGAATCAATGAAGAAGCCCCGAATTTTACAGCGATTACAACACAGGGCGAGGTTAATTTTCATCAATGGATTGGGGACGGTTGGGCCATCCTTTTTTCGCACCCGAAAGATTTTACGCCAGTTTGCACAACGGAGTTAGGATATATGGCGGGTTTAACCGGTGAGTTCTCAAAGCGTAATTGCAAAGTCATTGGACTGAGCGTGGACCCGGCTGAAAGCCACGCGAAATGGGCAGCTGATATTGAAGAGACACAGGGTCATAAGGTGACCTATCCGATGATCGGGGATACGGATCTAAAGATCGCCAAGCTCTACGATATGCTACCTGCGGATGCGGGAACCACTTCGGAAGGTCGTACTGCGGCAAATAATGCGACTGTTCGGACCGTCTTTGTGGTTGGGCCGGATAAGAAGATCAAGCTGATGTTAAGCTATCCGATGAGCACCGGCAGAAACTTTGATGAGGTCCTTCGCGTGTTGGACTCGATGCAGTTGACGGCTAAGTATAAAGTCGCAACGCCAGTGAACTGGAAGCCAGGGGACAATGTGATTATCCTGCCGTCTGTTGCTGAAGAAGAGGCGAAGAATCTTTTCCCGAATGGGTGGAGCACGCCAAAGCCTTATATTCGTATCGTGGAACAGCCAGGAAAGTAGTCTGGAAGGATAACATTAGAGACAAGCCCCGTGTCCCCTTTGCTAAGGGGGCACGGGGCTGTGTGCCCTTAGTGTTAGTCAATTCCGCCCATGCTACAAATGCTTCTTTGCCGTTTCCTCGTCCATCAATATTTCCCAACCGATATTACAAGTGCTCAGTCTAACGTAGTAGCATCGGGGCAGTTAAATCAGCTAGAATGGAGTGTGGTAGGGTTTCTTGTTCGTCCTTCCTAATAAAGCGGGTGCAAATTTGGATCGTTTGCAATCATTAAAAGGGAAAAAGGTCGAGGTTGATTTTCACGGATCAACCTATCGGGGGATTTTAACCGATGTGAGCGAAGAAGAAATTTTTCTTCAGACCTCCGAGCAATGGCTATCCCTGCCGCTTTATGAAATAGGGGATATCCGGCCAATGGAAGGGAAATGACGTATGGAAGAAGAAGTCCGCGTTGAAACAAACCTCTCCGAAAAAAGACAATGGATTATTGCTTGTGGTTTGTTTTCCCTAACCTGCCTCACCACACTGCTTGCTGGAAGCTATCAAGAAGGCGGAGACCCCTTCAATCGGCCTGCCGATCTGATGAGGGGGGTCCCTTTCTCTTTTACATTAATGTTAATTTTATTTGTGCACGAGATGGGCCATTACCTGACTTCTCAGGTGTACGGCGTTAAAACTTCTTTTCCATATTTTATTCCCGGGCCGTGGCCGCCTTACGGCATTGTCGGGACCTTTGGCGCATTTATTCAGATGCGCGAGCCTGTCATGCAAAAAAAAGCGCTATTGGATATCGGCGCGGCAGGGCCATTTGCCGGGTTCGGGATTGCCATTGTCGCTATCTGTTTCGGACTTTACTCTTCTGAAATCATACGCGTTGAAGACGCATCGGGCATAAAACTCGGCGACCCGCTCATCTTCACGCTGTTGGCCCATCTGATGGCCAAGGCACCAGAGGCTGGATTTGATCTCATTTTAAGCCCCGTCGCTTTTGCCGGATGGATCGGTCTTTTTGTGACCTCACTTAATTTGCTCCCGATAGGGCAACTCGACGGCGGTCATATTGCGTATGCATTACTAGGGAAAAAGCAAAAATTTCTCTCCATGATCATGGTCGTTCTACTTGTCATTTTAGGGACCTTCGGGTGGAGCGGCTGGTACGTTTGGGCCGCAATGGGGCTTCTTTTTGGGATGGGACATCCGCCCACATTTGATGAGGATGTGCCGCTCGATTTCAAACATCGTTTGCTGGGCATAGCCTCTCTGCTCCTTTTGATTATCACGTTTATTCCTGTTCCCATTGGCTAAGACAATGAGTGAGACAACGAATCCACTATCAGAAAAAATGCAGGCTTTTTTCAAAGGCGCGTCATGGCAATTTTTGTTTCGAGTCTTAACCTACGTCCAGCCGTATCGGAAACTGGCGTTATATACGTTATTGACTGCGGCCTGCGCCACGATTTTAGAGCTTATTCCGCCGTGGCTCATTAAAGTTGCGATTGATGACGGGATCGGGGAAAATCAGCCGCGCCTTTTAGTCATCTTGGTTTTAACCATGACGGTGGTTGCCCTATTGAGGGGGCTAGCCAGCATGGCACGCATTCGCCTTAATAATGCGCTGGAGCAAAATGTGATTTTTGATATACGTAATCAAGTCTTTAATGCGGTTCAACGGCTCTCGCTTTCTTATTTTGACGATCACGCAACGGGAGAGATTATGTCGCGGGTCAATAACGATATTGAACATATGGAGAGAATCTTTATTGACGGCATAGAGCATCTTCTCATTGCCGGACTCACCATTTTCGGAGTCACCGTTCTCCTTTTTGTCTTGGAATGGCGGTTGGCATTGGTTGCGCTCATTCCAATTATCCCCTTGGTCGTCTCCGCTTTCTTTTTTACAAAACATCTTCATAAGGGCTATCGTACATTGCGGCTAGAGGGGTCGCGTCTGAATGCCTTTTTGCAAGACTCCCTCTCTGGCATCCGCGAGACCATGATCTTTAACCGGCAGTCGTATGAGGCTGATCGTTTCTCGGATCGGAACCGTTCACTTTGTGAAGGCAGTCTGAATGTCGCACGGATTTGGTCCATGTATTCTCCCTCGATGGTGATGTTTGCCTCATTGGGTGCCATTTTGATTTTGGGTGTCGGCTCTCGATTGGCATCACAAGGGATTCTCTCAATTGGGGAATTGGTGGCGTTTCTTTCGTACTCGGTTATTTTTTACACGCCGATTAACCAAATTCACGCGATCAATCACATGCTGCAACATGCTTTGGTTGCTGCGGAGCGAATTTTTGAACTACTGGATACAGAGCCGACCGTTCCAGAACCTTCCGTTCCCATTGCCGCTGTGGAACGACTCACCGGGGCGATCTCGTTCGACCATGTTTCTTTTCAATATATTCCAGAAAAGACCGTTCTCGAAAAACTTCATTTTAAGATTAAGTCCGGCGAAACCGTGGCGCTGGTCGGGGCGACCGGGAGCGGGAAGAGCACCACTGTTTCGCTTCTTTTGCGTTTTTATGATCCGAAAGCGGGCACGATTACAATTGATGGCCATAATGTTCGCGATCTTGCCATTCATCATCTTCGGGATCAGTTTGGCTTTGTCCGTCAAGAGCCATTTCTTTTTAATGGCACGGTACTTGAAAATATTGCTTACGGGAGACCGCACGCGAGTTTTACGGAGATTCAGAATGCTGCGCGGGCAGCCTGTGCAAGTGATTTTATCGAACAGCTTCCGCATCAGTATGAAACCCATATTGGAGAGCGGGGTGTCAAACTTTCAATTGGCCAAAAACAGCGGATTGCCATTTCCAGAGCATTCCTGAAAAATCCTCCGATTATTGTCTTTGATGAAGGCACTTCGAATATTGACTCGGAGACGGAGGGCAGTATACAAGAGGGGTTACAGAATCTTTTTGCCAATCGCACGACGCTGATTATCGCGCATCGGCTCTCCTCTCTTCGGAAAGTCAACCGGATTTTGGTCTTGGAGCATGGCAAAATCGTGGAGTCAGGCGACCATGAGACATTGGTTAAAAAGAAGGGGGTTTACGCGAAATTGTTTGATGCCCAGTTGATTTAAGTTCTGCGGGGGGTAACGCTTCTCGCAGCAGTCTAAACCGGTTGAACAGGAGAATACCAATATGATAGGAGCGAGCAATGATTGATCTTTTTGCAAAACAAGCAACACAAATTTACAAGGCCGTTTGGGAGCAGATGAAAGAAGGAAAGCCGTTATCCGGTGATGCGGAACTCATTGCAGAGATAATGACGGCGCATCCGGAATTGGATCCTTTTTGGACTGCCGGGGAGACGGCCTTTCAACCGCAGGAGGTCAATGGATATATTGTCAATCCGCTGGTTCATGTGGGGTTACATGTCACGATTGAAAAACAGCTGGATGCCGATGATCCGGTTGAGGTGGGTGTGGCACTAAAAGCATTGATCGCAAAAGGGGTTTTACGTCACGAGGCGATTCATCAAATTGCGGGTATTTGGGGCAATCTTTATTTTCGTTCGGTGAGACGCGGCGGGCCTTTTGAAGATTGGACGTATTTGCAGGAGCTGACCCACCTATCAGAACCCGCAGAAGCTGAATTGGCCGAATAACGTTTCCTCATGCAAAAAAAAATCCTGACCGTTGGCGAATTAACCGCAGCGCTTCGCGATGAAGTGGAGTCGGCCTTCTCCGATATCTGGGTGGAAGGGGAGGTCTCCGGCCTAAAAATTCCCGCGTCGGGTCACTGCTATTTTACGCTCAAAGATAAGAGTGCACAGATTAAATCGGTGCTGTTTCGATCCTTTGGGCGTGCTGTCCGGTTTGTTCCAAAAGAGGGCGAATTGGTGCTCGTTCGAGGCCATCTCACAATTTACGAGGTGAGAGGGGAATACCAAATTATCGTTGATTATATTGAACCCAAGGGGGTTGGCGCTCTGATGGCCGCGTATGAGGCGCTGAAAGAACGCCTCATGCTGGAAGGGCTTTTTCATGAGCGGCATAAAAAGACAATTCCCGCCTTTCCCCGGAAAATTGCCTTAATTACCTCTCAGAGTGGTGCCGTATTACAAGATTTCTTAAGGATTATTTCTGAAAGAAACACGCTGGTTTCGATTGTGATTTGCCATGCGTCGGTTCAGGGGGAAAATGCTGCCGGGGAGATTATTCACGCGCTTTCCGAGGTGAACCGAGTCGGGAGTGTAAACGAGATTGATCTGATTGTCCTGATGCGTGGCGGCGGCTCCCTATTGGATCTTTGGACATTTAACGAAGAGGCGGTGGCGCGTGCCATTTTCAAATCAGTCATTCCGGTGATTTCTGCGATTGGCCATGAAACCGATACCACGATTGCCGATTTGGTTTCTGATTTTCGGGCCGCAACCCCTTCTGTCGCCGCAGAGAAAATTGCATACGATGTTGAAAAACAGATTCAGCGATTTCTACAATTGCGAGATATTCTTGAAACGACGATGACTCAAAAGATTCGGGATGCCATGAGGCGTATTCAGATCGCTCTCCGGCTTTTGGCCTCTTATAATCCGGCTGTCCAGATTGCCAACGTAAAGCAAAATGCCCATTTTCTGGATCATCGTCTTCATGATGCTGGAAGAAGAATAATTTCAGTTCGTCGGGAGAAAATAGAGCAGATGGCTCAAAAGCTTCATCTTTTAAGCCCGCTCCTTATTTTAGGCAGAGGCTATAGCATTGCCAAAAAAATTTCTTCCGGGGAGATGATTTACAATTCGGCTAATGTTACAATTTCCGAGACGATTCTCGTGCAACTCCATCAGGGCGTGCTCACTTGCGAGGTGAAGGACAAAATTTAAGGTTCTTTGAAAATTTGTGTGGGTAAAAACTTATCGGCTCTTTGCGTAGCGTGTG
>JBBTNS010000038.1:15882-19952 GCA_038067655.1 Nitrospirota bacterium | reverse complement strand
AACCGCCCCCCCCAAACCCCCCCCCCCCCCCCACATGTCAAGACAAAAAATGGGCCCGTGATAGAAAAAACAAAATGTCAGTAAGATTGCTTCTGATTGGAAGAATCCAACAGGAGGGAAAGGATGATGTTACTGACGATGAAAGAAGAGAAGAGATTGATTGTTGTTGAAAAGATAATGTATGGGGGGATGGAGATTGGAGCAGGAGCAAGCGCCTTGGGTTTGTCAGAAAGACAGATGTATCGGCTGATGGCATCGGTTCGGCAGCATGGCCCATCGGGTCTGATGCATGGGAATCTGGAGAATCAGTATACGGATCGGCATACGATCCTCCACTCCCCCAAGGAACCGACGGTTTTAGAGCAATTAGAGGGAACCGGTTCTTTGACACAATTTGGGGCAGTTTCTACCCTTATATAACGCCCAATTTAAGGTTGCGCCCAAGATGCCTGCAACCGTTTTTCGGGAAAAGCCCTCCCGTTTGGAAATGGAACGGATTTTATGTCTCAAGGAAACGCGAACCGTGAAGCAAGACCACACCGTTTTTTTGAGGGATTAACGCTTCAGATTCCGTCTTCTTCGAAGTGGACATCCATTGCGGGGCAAAAGGTGACGGTGATGCAGCTCCAGAACGGATCGTTGGAGGTCTGGTACAAACAACAAAAGGTGTTGGCGCTGGAACAGAAAAGGGTACTCTGTCTCATTGAGAATGATCGAGTGAAAAAAACACAATTACAGGATGCCGCCTAAACACGGCTCACTGACATTTTGTTTTTGTAGTAGACTGACAGATTGATTTTGCCGTGACAGTCTGTCAAATAATGCCTCCCCCCAGTTCCACCAAGACCTCTAAATGGCCGGTTTGCGGAAAAAGATCAAACGGCAAAACGCGTCTTACCCGATAGCCGGAATCGGAGAATCTCTTAATGTCTCGTATGAGCGTGGCGGGATGACAGGATAGATATAATATTTTTCTCGGTGCAATTCGAACAATCTCGGCAAGTTCCATATCGGTCATTCCAGAACGCGGCGGGTCTAAGAGTAAGTGTGTAAACGATTGAGCGGGAAACCGTGCCATGGCGTTCCCTCCAAGAGAAGCGATCATTTGGACATTCTTTCGCCCTGCGGCGGCCAGATTCCACTCTGCATCTTGTACCGAAATGGGGTTTGCCTCAATGGACACGACAGATGCTGCGGTTTCCGAAAGAGGTAGTGTGAAGAATCCCGCGCCCGCGTGAATTTCCAGCCATCGGGCATTCTTATCATCAGCCCATGCCATGACCCCTTTTCTGAGTGGCTCTAACATCGCGAGATTCACCTGAACAAACGTGCGATCCCTCACCCGCATCTTTCCCCCGGAAAGCGGATAGGTTAAAAAATCTTGACCCCATTGAAATCGTCTCGCAGGGGACGCTCCCCTCGCAGGGGCCCCGTGCCCTGCGAGGGACGCTTCCATTTTTTGAGAATAAACAATCCCGCCTTGGAGAGAAAAGTGGGTGCCTCCTGCCATACGGGCTTGCTCAAAAAAAGCGGTCATTTTTTCTTCTGAAAATGAGCTGTTGCCTGGGTCTCTCAGGACAAAGAGCACCTCTCCCGCCTCTGTGCCTTGTATTTCTAAATCATAATTGTTAGGCAGCACTGCCCCTTTGTAGGCCTTCGTAAGAAGATCAATCCCTTTTGCATTAAAAAAAGAAATGGCATGATTAATTGCGGGAACCATGAGTGGACACTGATCAATCGGAACCAGCGTATGGCTTTCTCGGCGATAAAATCCGATCTGACCCTTTTGCAGGACAAACTGGCCGCGTAGGCGATAATGAAAAGGGAGTGGAGACGTAACGATAGGATCAATAGAAAAAGGATCGGTCTGTTTGATTTGCCGCATGAATCCAGAAAGCACCTCGTTTTTATGAGAGGCTTGTCCGGATTCCGAAAGGTGTTGAATTTGGCATCCTCCGCAGATGCCAAAGACTGGACATTCGGGTTGGCGGCGTTCAGGTGAGGGAACAAGAATCTCTTCGGCGTAGCCCTCCGCATAATCTTTTTTTTCGCGAATCACCTTGACCCTCACGGTCTCTTTGGGAAGCGTTGCTGGAACAAAAATCGCTTTTCCATTTTCGTCGTGTGCGAGTCCGCTTCCGCCGTAAACGAGTTTTTCAATTGTGATTGTCGGAATGATTTTATCTGGCATGGAGGGGGATGATTATTGCCGTAGCACGGCAATCTGGCAATGCCGTACTACGCGATTTTAGTTGCTTGTTAAAACAGACCGGCCGGTGCATGTCCAGCACTGGCCATAAAGAAAAGCATCGGGATAGAAAGTGCAAAGTTGGTTCTAGAGGCCAAGAAGGCCAACCGTGCCGCTTTGGGTTTTTCTTCCGGGGTGGCAGCAACAAGACCCAGCACTTTTTGTTGGTTTGGCCAGATAATTAGCCAGACATTCAAAAGCATAATCGTTCCAAGCCATGCGCCCATGCCGATGACGGCATCCGGCCCGCTTAGCATAAAGGCATCAACCAGTCGAGGGCCTAAAAGAGCGGCACCGAAAAGCCATGTGGCCAATGCCCCATAACGAAACCAAAACAAAGCATTGGGCACCAATCCCTTAAAGACATCGGCCTTGGCTTCGGGCGTCGCCCCTTTTAAATAGGGAATTTGCACCAAATTAAAATAATATAAAATACCAATCCAGACAATGCCGGATAGAAAATGACCCCATCGGAAAAAAAGCCCCATTGTTTCCATAATACGCGCTCCTTATTTATAGACCTGTTAACGGGCTAGACCAACGCCTTGACCACAAAGAAAAGTACAACAGTTAGCCCAAACCCCAATGCAATTGCGCCGGGGATAGAATCAAGCGGGTTCTTCATTTTTTACTCCTTTTACAAAACTGACGGGCAATCGCCCTTTCTGGAACGATTGAAAATACCAACAAAGACATGGCAATTATACAGGAACCCTATTTCGTGCGTCAATCTAAAAATGATTCCTGCGATGATGCTTTCTTTTAGTGAGGCCTCACGACATGACAGGAAAGAACACCTATTCATGGAGACGCGGGAGTCATTTTGAGACCCTTGCCCCAAAGATCGGTCACTTCAATAGAATCAAAACCCGACAATGTTGAGAATTCGAAAGTGATCTCATAACTGACTGAACTTGTATTAAATCGGGCAGGCGAGATGATCACGCCATCGTAATTGTTATTGTCAATGTTGTTCGGATCAATTCCAATCCTTTGATCGAGGTTAATTGCTTTAGTTATTCCACCCCGGAGAACCCGAATATTATTGAAATCTAACTCGGTGGGTTGTGAGCGAACCTGAACGATGAGGGGGGATTCCTGAATAACAGTCACCGTAAGATTATCCCGGTCGGCATAGGGAAGAAACAAAAACGGGTTCACATGAGGATCTTGATGGCCCGACTGAAAATAACTTGCACAGGTGAACGTAGGATTGCTGATCTGATATTCTCTTGAGCAGGTTGTTCCAAGTCGCACCTCAAAATGGAGATGGGGAAAGGATGTTGTCCCGGATGCCCCTAAAGTCCCAATCACCGCTCCTTGCGCCACCGGATCACCCTGTGAAACTTGGATGGTATCAAGATGAAGGTACAGGGAGTAGTATTCTGTATGGTTTTGCCCGTGAAAGGGAATGGGTTTATCGGGTGAATGTCGAAGAATAACAACATTCCCTCCGTTCGGAAAGGTTGTATTTGGATCTGTGTATGTCCGATAGACTTCACCGTCGGCAATCGCGTAAATAGGCTCTCCCACGGCCCCGGGGATATCAATCCCTCGATGAAAATCATATCGGAACCCCTCTGAAGCCTTCTGCCTCGGACCAAATGGGGAGGAAAGCGCCTTCCCCACCGTGGGCCATACAGTCTGATCATAAGTCGTTACTGTCCTCACAATCCGCTCTGTTTTTATTTCAGGGGGTATTGGAGAACACCGGGCGAACAAAAAGAGTAGACAGAAAATAGTTATGAATCGGTTTTCAATCATTTTAATTCTTGCTGTCATTGAAGTGCCGCTTATCGTACAATAAACAGTCTCGATAGAC
>JBBTNS010000038.1:0-15782 GCA_038067655.1 Nitrospirota bacterium | reverse complement strand
TGTTTATAAATTATTTATAATGTGTCACAAACTATGACAGTCTCGATAGACTGTTTATAAATTATTTATAATGTGTCACAAACTATGACAGTCTCGATAGACTGTTGATAAATTATTTATAATATGTCACAAACTATGATCGTCTCGTAAGACTCTCTATAAATATGCCACCCACTAACGCACTCATTCTGATCCAAGAGTTCCTTTCACAAACACGGCCTGAAAGTGAAGTCGCTGCGATTTTAAAATTGTATGAATCCCTCACCCCATTGGCTCAAAAAGAGGCGGCAAACGCGGGACTCATTTTATCGGATGTCTCAAAAAAAGCCGCAAACGAATATTTTCAGGTGGCGCCCCGCGTTTTAAAATCAATCGAACCTTCTGAGATTTTCGGCTGGGTCGGCATGGGAATGATTATTGCCGAAAGTGTTTCTGCCGCAGGCATTCGCTATTTTAAGGAAGGGCCTGAGCTTTTATCTAAAATTTCCAACCGAGAATCCCGTGACGCTTTTATTCAATTGGGCATCACGCTTTCCAGACAAAATCCGAATTTGGCAATGGAATATTATCGCGCCGCCCCAATCCTTTTTTCGGAAATGTCCATCTCCAAAGAGGCTCTCTCGGAGTGGGGACACCTTGGTTTTACATTGGGTGATTATACGCTCGCAGTTGAATATTTTAGAATTGCCCCCACACTACTAAAAGCCCTTTCGATTCCCATGCTGCCTTATTGGGTGGGGATTGCGGAAACACTTTCTGATGGGAGGCTCTATGACGCAATTACTTTTATTCGCACTTCCCCGGAAGTCTTATCTGGGATGAAAGCCAATGCACTTCCATTTCTGACATTTCTTGGAATTTTATCGGATCATGATCCCAAAGTTGCCACGACCTGTTTTCAAAAAACGGTTGAGATTTTATCGGCCATTCCCGCCGCCCTCAAAGAACCGTTTCTGACGAAACTCCTGACAATCGTACGATACGATGCTGAGGCGGGATCCGCCTTATTTCTTCACGTCCCCATTGCGCTAAAAGAAACAGGCGATGCGTTTTTCATCCCATGGATTGAACAAGGAATCGAACTTTTAAAGCGGGGCGAGGGCAACCGATATTTTACATTTGAATCAAAAGTGGCAAAAGAAACGGCCCAACAGTTAAAGGGGGGACTTTTTCTTTCATCCTGCGTGAAGGTGCTACAACATTTTGCCGAGGGACTTTGCGATAGGCCCGTTCAGATCAAATCAACAGATGGCAGTCCAACGACTGACGGTGCAATCATTTATCTTCCGTCGCATATTCGTTTTTTTGAAGAGAACGAACAAAACTTTGAGTGGTATAAAATTGCGACTGCTTTTCAAGTCGGATTTTTGGAATTCAACACCTTCTGGCCAAACGCAAAAGAGGTTGTTCGTCTGATCAAATTACTTGAAGACAAATATCAACGTGAGGCCAATGCAAACACGCTTTCTTCATATCTTTCGCTCTTTCCAAAGCCGGATCTCATTTCCCAACTTTTTGATATTGCGGAAGCCGCACGCATTGAGTTCTTATTAAAAAGAGAATATCCGGGGCTTGTTACAGGCATAACAAAAATGAGACAAGCCGCGCCCTCTCCTAGGGTCTTAACCGCTGAGGCTTCATTACAAGAAACAATCATCGAAGGACTCTTTGAAGTTTCGGTCGGAGGGCAGGCGAAAGTCCCCATCCCCAATGAGATTTCCTCGATTTTCTTTAATGCCTGTATGTTTCTTGGCGCGGTGCAAAGTCGCGAGGCAACCGTCATTCATTCGATGAAGGCCGCCGCATCGGTCTACCATCTCTTAGACCCGTCAACAATTGATCCAGAAGTGACAGGCGAGTTAGAGCGGCTTGATCAAAAAGGGGAGAAGGTTCGGGGACGCGGCGAGATGAGTGGAAGTGCGGGCGGGCAGTCAGAATTAAAATTGGATTCCACGATCAGCCGCCGCAGTGATTTTGTGCATGGAGTCATTGACCCAAAACGGGTGGAGGCGCAATCATCACAGGCCGCATTGTTAAAAGAGCAAGAGAACAATGCGGCTCAAAAAATAAATGTTGCAGCGGGGGGGAGCGATTCGTCATTGGCTTCTAAAGGAGCGCAGAAAGCGGGGGTAGCACCCCTGGCAGCGGACGGCAATGCGTCTCAAAGATCAGATGACCTATCGAAAGGAATCTTTTTTTATGATGAATGGGATTGCGAGGTCGATGATTATCAGCGGCGATTTTGCCGCGTTCATGAAGAGAAGATCGCTTTTGCAAGTGAGAAGGATGTGGCATTTTCCGAAGGGGTGATGTCCGAATATAAAGGAGCGATTCAATCGCTCAAGCGGGCGTTTCAATATTTTGCGCCGAATGACCCTATCTGGATCAAGGGAGAATCCGAAGGAGAGTTGTTTGACTTAAATCGTCTGGTTGAAAATCGTGTTGAGGCGAAAGGTAATCGTGTCCCGTCCGACCGGGTTTATATGCGTAGAGAAAGAAAAGAACGCTCGATTGCGGCGGCCTTTCTTTTGGATATGAGCGGATCAACCGAGAGGCGTTTGAAAAACGGAAAGTCTATTTTGCAGATGGAGAAAGAGGCGTTGGTTTTGCTGTCTCACGCGATTGATGCGGTAGGTGATCGCTTTGCTCTGTATGGATTTTCAGGCAAAGGAAAGGATCAGGTGACGGTGTCGCTTCTTAAGAATTTTCAAACCCGATATACAAAAGAGATTGACGCGCATATTGGCAGTACAGTATCCCTTGGCCAAAATCGAGATGGTGCGGCCATTCGGCATGTGGCGGCGAGGCTTTCTTGTGAGATTGCAAAGACGAAAATCCTCGTTTTTATCAGCGATGGGAAGCCGCAAGATGATCATTATGCGGGTTCTTACGCAATTGCCGATACCAAGAAGGCGCTTTTTGAGGCGAAGAAAGCCAGCATTCATCCGTTTTGTATTGTGATTGATCCAAGCGAAAGGAATGATGGCACTGTGCCAGAACATCTCAAGGCGGTCTATGGAAATGTTCCCTATTTGATTGTTGATAAAATTGAGACATTGCCCGCGAAGTTGCCTAAGATTTATAGAAGGCTGACGACATAAGGGCACCTCTAAGAACCTACTGCGCGACTATTGGCAGTTCTTCTTAATTTTTGAATCAGCAAATCTTCGACGTTTCTCCGGCCATCAATCACAGTCAATAGAAACACTTTATGGCCTTCTATCCTATAAATGATCCGATAATAGGATTCGATTACTTCTCTGTAGTCTAGAACGTTATGTTTTCTTAATTCAGGGACGACTCTCCCTTTTTCAGGGAAAGACTTAAGTGATGAGACCTTGTTAAACAAGGCTGTAAAAACTTTTAAGGCATACGACCGTCTGTCCTGGAAATAATAAGCAATAATTTCATCAATATCCCTTTTAACGGTTTTGGGTATAATAACTTTGTATTGTGAAGTCATTTTGAAAAATATTTCTTTTTTAATTCACCAAAGACTGTATCAGACTCCTCTAGATCGCCTTTTCGTATTTCTTCTTCTGCCAAATGAATCATATTCATTAGCGCAAACGCGTTTTTCATTTCTTGATAGGAGTGAATATCCATTAAAACAGCCTTTGCTTCTCCGTGCTGAGTAATAATGATCGGATGATGATTTTTATTGACGGAGGACAGCATCTTTGCGGCGTTTGTTTTAATAAATGAAATGGGTTTGATATCTTCTTTGAGATTGATAGTCATTGTTTCCTCCAGTCCTTTAATGGTGCCTTAAAAAGACTGGTTTTGTCAAATCGCGTGCAGTGGGAATGTAGGGCGACCCGGTCAATTGCCTAGAAATGTAATTAGTTTGAAACGTAACTAAAATAGTGTTTGGTAATTAGTTTGTTAGTAAATATGAGATTTAAAGGGAGCAATCCCTGCCGTTTTATAATATCTCCTTAAAGCGGCGGGGAGGATGCTAAGTTTTTAGTTGAATTTTTTTGGGTGACTCCTGGGTTTTCATTAAGAAGCCCTCCTTTTTTCTTCCGGCCGCTCCTCCTGATCTGTCTCAATGACAGAGACAACATCTAGTGTAGTGCTTCATGCTAATGCTAACTTATTTTCGGATAGACACAGGCCGTCATTCCGGCGTGCTTCTAGCCGGAATCCATGAAATAAAAGGCTGGATACCGGCCTTCGCCGGTATGACGAACGTAAAGGGATTTATGAAACACCACACTAAGGGACATCTATAAACCGACTGCGCGCCCAGACTGCTGCGTTCTTTTCTTCTATTGATTATGTACATACAAATAATGTACAAATGAACGATGGAATATGAGTGGAATTCAGAAAAAAATGAATGGTTAAAAGAAGAAAGAGGCATTTCATTTGAACAGATCGTCTTCCATTTATCACAAGGGGATGTATGGAAAACGGCGGATCATCCTGAACAAAATAAATATCCCGGTCAAAGAATTTATTTTGTTATCGTAGACGACTATATCTATTTGGTTCCTCATAAAAAAGACGGGGAACAAATATTTTTAAAAACAATTATTCCCAGCAGGAAAGCAACGGGAGATTATAGAAAAGAATTGGAGAGACAAAATGAAACTAAATGAAGAAGAAAAAAATATTTTAACAGCTTATGAAAAAGGTAAAATGAAAGCCCTTTCGCCTTCAAAACAGGAACTCAGCGAAATGAAATTGACGGCCAAAAATACGTTTCGCAAAAACAAGAGTATTACCATTCGGCTTTATAACCATGACTTTACGGGAATTCAGAAAAAAGCAATGGAGATGGGCATTCCTTATCAAACTTTAATTTCAGGAATGATTCATCGCTATGTTGAAGGTGCCCTCATAGAGAAGTAAGGGCAATCAACACACCCTCGATAATCTATCCCCTCGCCGTTTTCCAAACGAACGCCATTGCAAAAAAGGCCGTGGCAATGAGAACAATTGCGGCTCCGGAGGAAACGCCCGCGTAATACGATAAATAGACACCGCCTAGACAAGAACTGACCCCAATAAAACAAGCAATGCCCATCATTTGTCTAAAGTTTTTTGTCAGAAGACGCGCGGCGGCCGCCGGCGTGACTAAAAGCGCGGTGGTTAAAACTGTACCGACGACTTGAATGCCGGAAACAACGGTCAAAGCAAGCAAAATCAACATCAGGTGTCTTAAAAAATTTCCCGATATCCCAATGGATTGCGCGTAAGTGGAATCGAAAGAAAAAAGGATCAACTCCTTTTCAAACAGTAAAATCGTTCCGATCACAATAATCGTGACAAAGCTAAGTAGCACAATGTCCAAAAAAGTGACCGCTAAAATACTGCCAAAGAGCATACTGGATAAATCACGATACGATTGGGTATAGCTCATCAGAAGAACGCCAAAAGCAAACATCGCGGCCACGGTGACACCAACCGCTGTGTCTTCGAAAACGGCCTGCTTTTTGGCAAATGCCGCGATCCCCAGTGCGGTCAGCAACGTGGCAATCATCGCTCCTAAAAAAAGATTCGACTTTGCAAGATACGCCAGCACCATTCCGGGAAAGGCCCCGTGAGTCAGTGCGTCGCCCACTAAGGCCATTCGTCTTAAGATGACATAAACGCCGACAACGGCGCACAAGAGGCCGCTTAAGATAGAAGCCGCCGCCGCTTTTTGCATAAATGCGTAATAAAAAGGTTCGATCAAAAACATATATTCCGTACGTTTAACTCTTATGCTTGTGGTGATGTGTACTGCATGCGTCCGCATTCAGATAAAACACGTCATCAAACTCATCTGTCCCTTCCTCATAATAATGGGTGGCCACAATGGCGGTCTTCCCCAACGGTTTTAATTGAGCCATGAATTTTGAAAAAACATCTCGGCTTTCTTTATCCAAGGCATTCAAAGGCTCATCTAAAAGAAGCAAGTCGGCTTCTTGTACAAAGGCCCTCGCTAAAAGCGTTTTTTGTCTCTGCCCTCCCGAGAGCTCGCCAATTTGCCGATTTTCAAGGTTCCGAATTTCTAATATCTCCAGTGCTTTATCCACAATCGTTTGATCATTTTGCCCGGGCCGCCCAAACCAGCCGAGATGAACATAGCGGCCGCCCATCACCAACTCCCTCACGCGAATCGGAAAACGCCACTCGATTTCGTTCCGCTGATCCACATAAGCCACGCGGTGATGACAAAGCCCCACGCGATTTCCATAAACACGAATCGTACCCTCTCGCAGCGGCAGAAGTCCCGCGCAAGCCTTCAGGAACGTGGATTTGCCAGAGCCGTTTGGGCCGACCAGAGCCAGTCTTGTTCCCGTCGGAACCGACAAGCTGATACGGGAGATCGCGGGATTTGCATCTCCCGGATAAGAGACGCTGACCGAATCGGCAATCAGGGCAGGGGTATCGGGAACATTATCCACATGATGCCTAGCCCCATAAGGAAAACGCGCTTCGGTCATTGCAAAAGCCCTCTCGTAATGGTCTCAACATTATGACGAATCAGTTTTTCATAAGAATCGGCAGGGCCTTTTGTATCACTGAGCGCATCGGTATAAAGACTCGATACGATCTTCGCTCCGGTTTCATTCGCAATCGTTTCCATGGTTTTTGAGCGAGTCACATTCTCCGTAAAAATGGCCGTAATTTTCAAGCGCTTGATTGTCTCGATTAAATGAATAAATTCCGCCGCAGAAGGATCGGAAGCCTCTGTTGTATGCGTCGAGATTCCCATCGTTTCAAACTGATACCTTCTGGCAAAATAACCAAAGCTGTCGTGCGTTGTGACAAGCACTCTTTCCGCTTTTGGAATGGTCTGTACCTTTTCAAAAACCCACGCTTGAAGCGCTGTCAAACGCGCGATATATGCGTTTGCATTTGCTTGATATAAAGTTTCATTTTTAGGATCATGCTTTGATAAGGCCTTCTCAATCGTTTTTGTCATTTCAATTGCATAATGCACATCATGCCAAAGATGCGGGTCATTTTCGCCAGTTTCAGAAGAAAAAGGAACAATGCCATTTGTCACAACAACGCGTCTCGCCTTGGATTCGGATGATTTGTAAAGCTTATCGAGCCAAGGCTCAAAATTGAGACCATTTTCAAAAACAAGATCAGCCCCGGCAATCAGAGCAAGGCTTTTTGGGGTTGGCTCAAAAGTATGCATATCCTGATTTGGGCCGACAATCAGATCAAGCGTAACCTGCCCCTTTCCAACCTGACGCACGATATCGCCCAAAATGCTGTAAGTTGCAACCACGCGAAGCGTATTTGATTTTGGCGCGATGCAGGCAGGCAGAAGAAAAATAAGGATCCCAACAATGATAGAGCGGCTCATGGCAGAAAGAGCACCGTTTTCCTACGGCCCTTCATGGGGTGCATCCGTTGTGCCTCGCCTTTTGGAATAGGCTATTTTATTGAGTGCGTTAAGATACGCTTTTGCGGAAGCAATGATAATATCGGTATCCGCCCCATGTCCTAGAAAGGTTTTGCCCGAATCTTCTATCCGAACCGTGACCTCGCCTTGCGCGTCTGTCCCGCCGGTAATTGCTTTCACGACATAACTGATGAGGTGCCCCTCTGTATTTGTCATTGCCTTGATCGTTCGGTAGACGGCATCCACAGGGCCATCACCAACCCCCCCCTCTTTTTGTAACTGGCCTTCTATTTCCAATTCAATCGTCGCGGTTGGTTTTTGATCCGTCCCGCTTTCCACATGAAGCGACTTTAAGAGATAAAAATTGGGAATCCGATAGACCTTCTCGGCAATGATCGCTTCTAAATCTTCTTCAAAAACTTCTTTTTTCTGATCGGCGATTTTCTTGAACTGCTCAAACGTCGCGTCAATTTTCTCCTCATTCAGTGCGTATCCCATTTCTTCCAACTTGGCACGGAATGCATGTCGTCCGGAGTGTTTTCCTAAGACCATCTTATGCTCGGTCAGCCCCACCGATTCCGGGGTCATAATTTCATACGTCTGTTTGTCTTTCAGAAGACCGTCTTGATGAATGCCGGATTCGTGCGCAAAAGCATTGGCCCCCACAATCGCTTTATTCGGTTGAACCACAAAACCGGTAATCCCGCTGACCAGCCGGGAGGCCTTAGTGATCTCTTCGCAACGAATTTGGGTCTCCGCATTAAAAAAGTCTTTGCGAACGCGCAGTGCCATTGCGATCTCTTCTAACGAGGCGTTTCCCGCTCGTTCTCCAATGCCGTTAATGGTGCATTCGACTTGTCCCGCCCCCTCGTAAACGGCAGCCAACGAGTTCGACACCGCCAATCCCAGGTCATTGTGGCAATGCACCGATATGACAGCCCTATCAATATTGGGAACTTTATTCTTAATGAGCCGAATTAGGTCGGAAAACTCAAACGGAACGCTATAGCCTACGGTATCGGGAATATTCACCGTGGTTGCACCGGCATCAATGACTGCCTCAATCACACGGCAGAGAAAATCGTGATCGCTTCGGGTTGCGTCTTCCGGGGAGAACTCGACATCGTCTGTGTATTTCCTTGCATATCGCACCGCTGAAACAGCTGTTTTAAGCACGTCTTCCCGATTCATCCGCAACTTGTGTTGCATGTGAATCTCGGAAGTGGCCAAAAAAGTATGAATTCGAGATCGTTCGGCAAAGCGGACGGCTTCCCACGTTGCATCAATATCTTTTTCCATTGCCCGCGCAAGACCGGCAATGACCGGGCCTTTGACCTCTTTTGCAATGGTCTTGACTCCTTCAAAGTCGTCTTCGGAGGCAAACGGAAACCCCGCCTCGATAATATCCACATTCAATCGGGCCAGCATCTTGGCGACTGTTAATTTCTCCGATCGGTTCATGGACGCACCGGGGCACTGCTCTCCGTCCCGAAGCGTCGTATCAAATATTTTAATGATGCGTGACATATTGGTTTGCCTAAAACATGGATTGTAACCGTTCATCCATTGTAAAATCAAATGGACTCAGTTCTATCGGGCAAGATTCGTCGTCTTGATAATAACGCTGTTTTGTGAAATGATGCGTTCCTATCAGTAAGACACTTGTGGTATTCTCATAAACAAAGAGGGCTGAAAAATGAATCGTTTTTTGTTTTTTATTGTCGTATGGCTGATGGCCGGGTTTGCTACTTTTATCCTGCCTTCTGCGGCAGTCGCACTGACATTTCAGTTTGACCGTGCCGCGCCTGGCGTCAAAGAGTTTGTTGACTCGTATATTCAATATACGGTTAAAGGGACACCCGTCTCCTCTTTTCTGCCCCCGGTCTTTTACATGGTGACCCCAAGAAGCGAGAGGGAAACCGTCGTTGTCGCAAAGATCAAGAACCTCGATAAAGACAAGGCGATTTCCAATTTATTATCCAATCTGGCGGGGAGTGCTCCCAAGCAAGTCAAAGGCCCGAAAGGGAAGACTATCTTTTATAATCCGGCTCCTCAAAACTCAAAATTGTCTGCTTATCTTACGTGGGGGGACTGGCTTTTTCTTTCGGGAAGCCCGGATCGGTTGGTCGCCCTTTTGAAAAATGCTAAGACCCCCGAAGCGGTTGTCACGCCCAAGCAGGCGTTCTTCTCGGATGGACTGCAAAAAACCGCAGGGATTCGCTTTTGGGCCGATAACGAAAAGGGAGAATTGACCGCGCTCATTCGGGAGAATCAGCAACGAAGCATCATTCCGATGGTCAAAGACCCCAATCAGATTAGGCGGCTTTCAGGTGTGTTTTTGCTGGGTCCCCAGAAAAAAATTGTCGCGCAGGCAACCGCTATTCCGGTCAAATCGCAATATCGTACGGCCCTTAAAAAGGAGTTAGAAACCACGTTGGAAACCGCTCGGCGTCTGTTAGAGATTTTCAAGGTTCCATCGCGCGGCAACGTGAAGGAAAAGGGGAGCCTCTTGTCCATTTTTGTATCAATTGACGATTATCAATTTGGACAGCCGGGTTTATTTAAGCGTTCACCCGCAACAGTTTCTCCTAAAACACTGTAGAGATTATGGCATACCCGGGATACGATTATCAGACAAAAATAACCCTTCCGTTTGGAGAGAAGCGGATGGTGCTTCATTCTTGCTGTGCTCCCTGCGCGGGGGAGATTATGAATGCCCTGTCGGCGTCGGGAATTGAGTACGTCATCTTTTTTTACAATCCCAATATTCACCCCCTCACCGAATACGAACAAAGAAAACTAGAAAATATTCGATATGCCGAAAAAATGGGAATTCCCTTTCTTGACGCCGACTACGATGTCAAAGAATGGTTCCAACGGGTGAAGGGATTTGAGAATGAACCGGAGCGAGGAGCCCGCTGTACCCTTTGTTTCGATTATCGTTTTGACCGTACAGCCCTTTATGCGTATGAGCAGGGATACCGTGTCTTTTCAAGCACATTGGGGATTTCTCGATGGAAAGATATGGATCAAATCAATACATCGGGGATTCGTGCCGCAAGCCGTTATACGGATATGGCCTATCTGACGTTTAACTGGCGTAAGCAGGGTGGATCGCAGCGGATGATTGAGATTTCAAAAGAGGAACATTTTTATCAGCAGGAGTATTGTGGCTGTGTTTACAGTCTGCGCGATACGAATCGTTGGCGGATACAGCAGGGCCGTGAACCGATTCAACGCGGTATAAAGTACTACGGTTAAAAACACCTAATGCGCGAAGCGTGACGCCGTCCGCAGCACAACAAGAAACAATTGGAGGTTAGCAATGGGCAATGTTGAAGAATCATTTACAATCGGGATGGTTGGACTTGGATATGTGGGACTTCCACTGGCTGTCGAGTTTGGCAAAAAATTCAAGACGATTGGACTCGATATTAACACGGGGCGCATCAATGAATTAAAGGAAGGGGTTGATGTTACGCTAGAGGTTTCTCAGGAAGGTTTGAAAGAGGCAAAATGGCTGACCTATACCTTGAACATTGAAGACTTACGATCCTGCAATTTTTTTATTGTTACCGTCCCGACACCCATTGATGTCTATAAAAACCCGGACCTTTTTGCTGTAATTAGCGCAACAGAAGCCGTTGGGACGATCCTTAAA
This sequence comes from Nitrospirota bacterium, assembly GCA_038067655.1. GTDB lineage: Bacteria > Nitrospirota > Nitrospiria > SBBL01 > SBBA01 > JACPZM01. The sequence continues at coordinate 4,770 of JBBTNS010000038.1, read as the reverse complement.
AAAGGCGATATCGTTGTTTACGAATCAACCGTTTACCCAGGATTGACGGAGGAGTTATGCGTTCCAATCTTGGAAAAAAAATCTGAGTTAAAGTTTAATCTCGATTTCTTTGTTGGCTATTCTCCCGAACGAATCAATCCGGGCGATAAAGAGCACGCGGTGACTAAAATATTAAAAATTGTTTCAGGCTCGACCCCCTTTGCGCTGGATCAAGTCGCCGCTGTTTATGGCGCCATTATTACAGCAGGGCTTCATCGGGCAGAGTCTATCAAAGTGGCGGAAGCGGCCAAAATCATTGAAAATACACAGCGGGATGTGAATATCGCCTTAATCAATGAGTTGGCACTGCTTTTAAATCGGCTGGGCATTGACACTCAGGATGTCTTGAGGGCCGCAAGAACCAAGTGGAACTTTTTGCCATTTTCTCCCGGCCTTGTTGGGGGGCATTGTATTGGTGTGGACCCTTACTACCTGACGCATAAGGCACAGGAGATTGGATTCCATACCGATTTAATTTTGGCAGGTCGCCGTATTAACGACAGCATGGGTCGTTATGTCGCCCGCGAAGTGATTAAGCTGATGACGCAAAAAAAGATTCAGGTGGTGGGCAGCCGTATTCTCGTATTGGGTCTGACATTCAAGGAAAATTGTCCCGATATTCGAAATACGCGCGTGGTAGATATTATCAATGAACTGAAAGAATATAACACGCATGTGGATGTCTATGACCCTTGGGCGAATAAGGAGGATGTTGAGAAAGAGTATCATCTCTCACTCGCGCCGAAACCATCCGATGCCGGTTATGACGCGGTGATTCTCGCAGTTTCTCACGACCAATTTTTGAAATGGACACGCGAGTATTTATATAGTATTGCAAAAGCGGAATCGGTGATCTACGACGTAAAGCATCTGTGGGATCGGACGTGGGTAGATGGAAGACTGTAAAGTCATAAGGCATTTCAACAACCCCCTGGCCCCTTCATGCAAGATCAGCTCATTACCCTTTTGAAAAGCGCCATTGCCAAAGCGGTGGAGGAGGGCAAGCTTAAAAAAGAAGCGAATATCCCTATTGTCATGGAGGTTCCTCCGCAAAAAGACCAGGGAGATTATGCGACCCCTCTGGCATTTTCTTTGGCCAAAACACAAAAGCAAGCACCCAAAAATATCGCCTCTTTATTGGTGTCGTACCTGAACCCATTGCTTCTCCCCTCCGCAGTGCACGTTACACCTATCGAAAAAATCGAGGTCGCAGGCGCTGGGTATATCAATTTCTTCATTAAAAAAGAATATTGGCATGAGCGGCTCTTGGAGATGCTCCAATTCGGATCGGACTACGGCAAGCGTAATCTTTACAGCGGCAAAAAAATCCTTATTGAATTTGTCAGCGCGAACCCGACCGGGCCATTACATGTGGCGCATGGCCGCGCGGCAGCGTTGGGCGATACCATCACCCGCCTGCTGCGAGCGGTCGGATTTTCGGTTGAACAGGAATATTACATCAACGATGTCGGCAATCAGGTCACATTACTGGGGCAGTCGGTCTCTCTGCGGTATCGCGAACTGTTGGGAGAGGCGATTACGCTCCCCGATGAGTCGTACAAAGGGGACTATATTATTGATATCGCAAAGGCAATCAAAGCGGCTGTTCCTGAAGAAACGCTAAAAGATTACGAGACAAAGCACTTTGGACAATTTGCGCTCGACACCATTCTCTCTTGGATTAAACAAGACCTTATCGTCTTTGGAATTTTGTTTGACAATTTTTTTTCCGAAGAGTCGCTCTACCAAAACAAGCAGGTGGCGGAGGCGATTGCGACGCTTCGCGCAAACGAGATGGTCTATGATGCCGATGGCGCCGTCTGGGTGGCAACCACTCGATACGGTGATGATAAAGACCGTGTCGTCACACGCAGTAACGGAGAAATGACCTATTTTGCCTCCGACATTGCCTATCATAAAAATAAGTTGGAACGAGGCTACGACCGGCTGATTGATATTTGGGGGGCCGATCATCACGGCTATATCGCGCGGGTCAAGGCGGCGGTTTCCGCGCTGGGGTATCAGGCCGATCGGCTCGATATTGTCATTCATCAATTGGTCAATCTACTTCGAGGGGGCAAGCCGGTCGCAATGTCGAAACGGTCCGGCGAGTTTGTCACATTAAAAGAGGTGATGGAAGAAGTCGGCGTAGACGCAACGCGTTTTTTCTTCTTGATGCGCCGCTCGGACACCTCTCTTGATTTTGATTTAGAATTGGCCAAAAAAGCGTCGGACGAAAATCCGGTTTATTATGTGCAGTATGCCCACGCGCGGCTTTGTTCGATTTTTCGCGTTGCGAAAGAGCAGGGACGCTTGGTTGAAAAGGAAATTGCGGGGATTACAAAAGAGGACTTGCTGGTTCTTGCATTCCCGGAAGAGATTGGCCTTATCAAGCAATTGGCCGTTTATCCTGATCTGGTGCAATCTTCGGCAGAAAAATTGGAGCCGCATCGGGTCAACTATTATCTGATGGATTTGGCCGGACTGATTCATCGGTACTATTTTAATTGCCGGGTGATCACCGATGACGCGGCATTAACCAAGGCGCGCTTTGCGTTAATCACTGCCGCTCAAACCATCTTGCGCTCCGCATTAAACTTACTCGGTGTCAGCGCGCCCGAACGCATGTAGGCGGCCACCTGCGCCTGCGCGGTGGGGCGGATAGACAGCCCTCGCTGGGGCTGTGAAAACCAAGACTGACAGTATTAATGATCAGGAGGCATCAATGAAAAAAACATTAGTAATAGCGATCTTTCTTTTATTTCAACCCCAACTTTTAATGGCAGGAGAGCCAGTGAAATCCACATTGGAAGATCAAACCGCAGTTTCGGTAACCGTCTATAACAGCGGTCTCGGACTCGTCAAAGATATACGGAGAATCGCCATTCCAAAAGGGCAGGGAGAGTTACATTTTATGGATGTTGCATCGTCGATCATGCCGGTGACGGTGAGCGTGCGATCAACGACAGCGCCCAATCAATTCCGGGTGTTGGAGCAAAATTACGAATACGACCTAATGAATCATGGGAAGGTGCTTGATAAATATGTCGGCAAGAAGATTAAACTCGTCACATGGAATAATGAGCAGGACAGGAAAGAGAGCACGGAGGCGACGCTTTTAAGCAATGAGGGACAAATTTTCAAGATTGATAATGAAATTTATCTGGGACATCCGGGATTTAAGGTGGTGCCGGAAATCCCGGAGAATCTGATTTCCAAACCGACGTTGGCCTGGGTCTATGACAATGATGGCGCGGTTGATCACACGCTGGAGGTTTCGTATCTTACAAATGGCATTTCTTGGAACGCCGACTATGTACTCTCTATAGATGCCAACGATCAACGATCCGACTTGTCCGGTTGGGTCACTATTAACAATGGGTCTGGTGCCACATACAACAGGGCAAAGTTGAAAGTGGTTGCAGGCGATGTGAATCGCGTGCCCGTTCCGCAAGCTGCGTCGTTTGCCCGCATGAAGGGAGAAATCGCGATGGCTGAGGCGTCTGCGGATTTTTCCGAGCAGGCGTTTTTTGAATACCACATTTATGATTTGCAACGGCCGACTACCATTAAGAATCATCAGACCAAGCAGATCAGTCTTCTTGGGGCTTCCGGTGTGGGATTGGTCAAAGAATTTTTGGTGCGTTCGCAGCAATATTATTATTACCAACCGTTTAGTGGACAAGATCCCAAACAGCCGGTTGAGGTATTTATCATCGTGGTCAACTCAAAAGAGAATCATCTGGGGATGCCGCTACCGGCTGGGACCATTCGGATGTACAAAAAGGATAAAGATGGCAGTTCACAATTTATCGGGGAGGACAATATTCAACATACCCCGAAGGACGAAAAAGTCCGTTTGAAGGCTGGGGATGCGTTTGATTTGGTCGTCGAGCGAAAACAGACTGATTTTCGGCAGGTGACATCGAAGGTTGTAGAGACCGAGTGGGAGATGACGCTCAAAAACCGCAAGGAAAATGAGGATGTGGTAATCAGTCTCTTGGAATCGGTTTCGGGGGACTGGGATGTCGTATCGGAATCGCACAAACACAAGAAGGAAGATGCCTTTACGATTCGGTATGATGTCCCTGTGAAAAAAACCAGCGAAATCACGGTGAAGTACCGTGTTCGCGTCAAACATGGGTAGCGGTGCACCTCGTACTCGGAATTTTTATTTTCCCCTCCGGCATCTATGGTTTGCGCGAAGCGTGATGCCATCCATCGTCGGGCGAAGCATAACCCCGTACGCAGTACGGGTGTGAGACAAATTTGTTGGTAAACTTTTGACTCTTCTCACAGGGGCGTCATTCCCGAATGCTTCTGTCGGGAATCCAGAATGTAAAACAGAGCACAAACCACTGGATTCCCGCTTGAAACATGCGGGAATGACGACATGCTGATGTTGGGAACAGAGAAATTGTTACCCGCTTCCCCACAAATTTGTCTCACACCCCCATGACCCCGATGCAATACCGTAGGCGGTGAAACAGACAACCGCCGACAGACCGCTTCTTGAATCTCTCCCCAGCTCATTTCCACACAACGCGGTCGTTCATCAGTCCCTACCCGTTTCTCCACACCTTCTACAAACGCCTCATCTCCCAAATACCGCTGATCCACCACTTCGTATAAATCCGTTCGATGACCCTCACCCATTTCGATGAGAAGATGGACAGGATTGCTCATCAACACATAGCGGCCGATACCCATTACGCATCTGACTCTCTTTGA
>JBBTNS010000037.1:0-11672 GCA_038067655.1 Nitrospirota bacterium | reverse complement strand
ACATAGACATCAGCAAGGTTTTCAGGTTAAAATGAGAGTCTTTATCTCTGGAGCTTTAAGGATTTTATGATTTCGATTCAAGGATTAGATAAGTCGTATACCAAACAGGTTTTGTTTGACGAGGCCTCTTTTCAGATGGGGCCTGGCGAACGCGTGGGATTGATCGGCCGGAACGGGCATGGAAAATCAACCCTATTGCGGATCATTTTAGGGCAGGAGCGATTAGACGAGGGGAAAATCACATTCCCCAAAAATTATCGGATCGGCCATTTGGAACAGCATATCCATTTTACAAAGCCGACGGTTTTAGAGGAAGGGTGTCTCGGCCTTTTACCCGAAGAAGAGTACGATCATTATAAGGTCGAACAGATTCTTTTTGGGCTTGGTTTTACGCAAGCGGATATGGATCGTCATCCGTCCCAGTTTTCTGGCGGCTTTCAGGTGCGTTTGAATCTGACCAAGGCGTTGGTTGCGCGTCCGAACCTGCTTTTACTCGATGAGCCGACCAACTACCTCGATATTGTCTCGATTCGATGGATTCGGCAGTTCCTCAATCAGTGGGAAAACGAGATGATCTTAATCTCTCACGATCGGGATTTTATGGACAGCGTCACGACCCATACGGCCCTGATTCATCGTAGCAAGATCCGAAAGATTGAGGGTTCAACCAGCAAACTCTATGAGCAGATTGCAGAGGAGGAAGAGATTCACGAGAAGACCCGTGTGAACGAGGAGAAGCAGCGCAAACATATCGAGACATTCGTCAACCGTTTCCGCGCGCAAGCCACCAAAGCCTCTGCGGTTCAATCGCGCGTCAAGTTGTTGGAGAAAATGCCCGCGCGTGAGAAGCTGGCTCGGATTGCCGATTTGGATTTTAAGTTTCGCCATGCCTCTTTTACTGGGAAAACGCTTCTGGATGTAGAAAATCTTTCTTTTCATTTTGATCCGAGTGCGCCGCTCATCAGCAATCTCAATTTTCAGATTGAGCCACACGATCGGATTGGGATTATTGGGAAAAACGGCCGCGGCAAATCAACCCTGCTGAATGTTCTTGCGGGCAATTTTAAGCCGACAGCTGGGAAGGTGACCCCCAGTGTTAATCAAAGGCTGGGTTTTTTTGGTCAGACCAATATTGAGCGGTTGAGTCCCAATGTGACGGTTGAGAACGAGATTAACAGCGTTAATACCGCCTTGAGCCGCACCGAGGTGCGCACAATTTGCGGCATTATGATGTTTAGCGGAACCTCCGCAGAAAAGAAAATATCGGTACTCTCCGGCGGTGAGAAAAGCCGCGTTCTGCTTGGGAAAATTTTGGCCATGCCGACCAATCTTTTATTTTTAGACGAACCGACAAACCATCTGGATATGCAGTCCATCGAGGCGTTGGTCGAAAGCATTCAGCAATTTGCCGGCGCGGTGGTCATTGTCACACACAGTGAGATGATACTGCGGGAGACCGCCACAAAACTGATTGTTTTTCACAATGGAAAAACAGAACTATTTAACGGCAACTACGATGAGTTTCTAGAAAAGATTGGCTGGGGCGATGAGTCATCCCAGTCGGCAATGCCCACTGCATTGCATGAAGAAGCGCCTGTCATTGTCGAACAAAATGACGAGGAGATGCGTCAAAAAAGAAGGACGGACATTGAAGCCAAACAGGCGTCGGTGTTAGCACCCATTGAAAGTGAGATGGCATTGTTGAAAGCTTCCAACGAAAAGATGCAGGAAGCCATGCCAGCGTTGAAGGAGAAGCGGGACGAGGCTTCTGTCAAGTTGGCGTTGAACGATTTTGCGGCTTTCTCGAAGACCATCAAATCAAATCAAGCGCAAACGGAGAAAAACAACAAAGAATTAGAAAAGCTCACAAAGAAGTACGATGAAAAGCGTCGCAAGTATGATGCGATGCTGGTGGAACTCGCTTAGCGACGAAGATAATGTGATTTTGCACTCCCCTCCGGGGGAATCGGGTCACCCTTTCTGCCGCAACCCAACATAAAAAAAACGACTAGTAAAATAACAGTCCATCGAGTCATGCTAATTTTTTCCGCGTGCTTTTTTAATAGCTGCTTTGACCGAGGCCGATGCTGTGCCTCCAACTCCGCCCCTTCGTTCTATCGAACCTTCCGGGGTTAATACACGAAACAAGTCCTTCTCGAAAAGCGGCGAGTGCTTTTGAAATTCAGGAAGTGACCATTCACCAAACGGCCTCTTTTCGGAAACGACCTTATAAACCATCTTCCCCACGATTTCATGAGCCGACCGAAAAGGAATTCCTTTTTGCGCCAGATAGTCGGCCAAGTCCGTTGCCAAAAGAAGAGAATCAGAAACCGCCGCCTCCATTTTTTTTGAGATAAATTGAGTCTCCGATACCAGTAACGTCATCAGCGATAAGGATTCTTGCACTGTATCCACGGTATCAAAAAGAGGCCGCTTGTCTTCTTGCATATCCCGATTGTAAGAAAGCGGCAATCCTTTTAAGACGGTCAAGATATTAATCAGCGCACCAAAGACCCGTCCCGATTTTCCCCGAATCAATTCCAAAACGTCCGGGTTTTTCTTTTGCGGCATCATGCTGCTTCCCGTGCAAAAACGATCGGGAAGATCCACAAAGCCAAATTCGGAAGCCGACCACAAGACCCACTCCTCCGCCCATCTGGAAAGATGAATCATCAGGAGAGACGCATCCGACAAAAATTCGGCAATAAAGTCACGATCAGAGACTGTATCAATACTGTTGGCTGTCACTCCTTGGAAACAAAGTTCCGCCGCAACCGCCATCCGATCAATACCAAAGCTATTTCCTGCCAACGCACCGGCACCCAGCGGCATTTCATTCAATCGTTTTTTACAATCTTCTAATCTGGAACGGTCACGCCTGAACATCTCGTAATAGGCCAGCAGATAATGGGAAAGCAAAATGGGCTGCGCCCTTTGCATGTGGGTATAGCCCGGAAGAAAAACCCCCATCTGCTTTTCGGATTGCTTCACAATCGCTTCGGAAAGCAGATCAATTTGACTGACTATTTCTGCGATCTTCTCCCGAAGATAAAGCTTTAAGTCTAGTGCGACCTGATCGTTTCGGCTCCGGCCCGTATGCAGTTTCCCGCCGAGGGGGCCGATCTTTTCAGTCAGAAGCCGCTCGACAAACATATGGATATCCTCATCCGGAACCCACCGGAAAGAGAGCGGGTCTTCTGCCAATTCGGCTTCGACTTTTTTTAATCCAAGAATGAGTTTCTTTTTTTCAGATTCGGTGAGAATCCCCGCGCGCGCGAGCGCGTTGGCATGGGCAATGGATCCGGCAATGTCGTAGCGATAGAGGCGATAATCGTAGGAGAGTGATTCTGTGAATCGGTCCACCTGCGGATCGGTTGCCTCAGAAAATCGTCCGCCCCACATTTTCCCGGTAGAAGATTTTTTTTTTGGCTGTGTTTCCTTATTGGCCATAAGACGCCAATATTTTCAAGCGAAGGGCGTTTATGCGAATAAACCCTTCGGCTTGTTTTTGAATATGGGTCGCATCTTGCTCAAACGATGAAATATCTTTCTGGTAGAGCGAATAGGGTGATTTCCGGCCCAGTACCGTGAGTGTTCCCTTATAACATTTTATCCGGGCAACGCCAGTGACCGTTTTTTGAACAGAATCCATTAGTCCTTGCAATGCTTCCCGTTCAGGCGCAAACCAGTATCCATTATAAATCAAAGAGGCATAATAAGGGATCATCCCGTCCCGTAGACGAAGCAGTTCGCGATCCAGCGTGAGCGACTCCACAGCACGATGGGCTGTATGCAGTATTGTCCCGCCGGGGGTTTCATAAACACCGCGCGACTTGATCCCAATATAACGATTTTCAACCAAATCGACCCTGCCGATTCCGTGTGCGCCGCCAATCTTATTTAGCTCTAAAATAATGTCTGCTTCGGAATATCGCTTTCCATTGATTGAAACGGGATTGCCCGACTCGTAACCAATTTCCAAAACAACGGGGGCATTGGGTGCCTTCTCAGGAGAGAGGGTTGCTGTAAACATCTCCTCCGGAGGTTGTGCCCATGGGTCTTCCAAGATGCCCCCTTCGTAGCTGGTATGAAATAAATTTCGATCTACGCTGTATGGCTTTTTCAGTGTGGCGGTCACCGGTATTTTCAGCCGGCTTGCGTAGGCGATGAGATCGGATCGGGACTGGAATTCCCATTCCCGCCATGGAGCAATGATTTGGATTGCGGGATTAATCGCCTGATAGGTGAGTTCAAACCGGACTTGATCGTTCCCTTTTCCCGTTGCGCCATGCGAGACCGCATCGGCCTTCTCTTTTTTAGCAACTTCCATCTGTGCTTTTGCGATCAATGGCCGGGCAATGGAGGTTCCCAAAAGATAAGTGCCCTCATAAATTGCATTGGCCCGAAGCATTGGGAAGAGATATTCTTTCGCAAAGGTCTTTTTGAGATCGGAAACAATCACCTTATCGGCACCGGTTTTTTTTGCCTTCTCGGCAACGGCTGCTAAGTCTTCTCCTTGCCCTAAATCGGCGCAAAATGCGATGACCTTACACTGATATTTTTCTTTCAGCCAAGTAATAATGACGGAGGTATCGAGTCCCCCAGAATAGGCCAGCACCACTTTTTTAACAGCACTTTTTTTATCTTTTGAAATCATTTTATTTTTCTGGAAAGTTAGATTAAGCCAATAGACGATGACTCAGTGTAACAATATCTACATGCCTACATCGACCAGCGGGAGATGTCCATCCCGAAACCGCCCGGCGGCGGTCAGTCGGTGACGACGCGAACGCCTCCTCCTTCTTTATCAACGACCGGCATAGATTTATTGCAACGAGGGCATTTTACATAGACGAGATTATCAAATAGACCGATGCTGTAATGGTTGACCAAGATGTCAAACTCCTGTTTGCAGGTGGGACAGATTGCAACATACCGCTTTCCAGAAAGCTTTGCCTCTTGCTCTAGCATAGACACTTTCTCCTGCAACGCAACAATCGCAGTTTCCAAATAATCAAGCCGTCTTTCTAGTTCGTCTTGCATAATCGCTCCAACGCCTCCCTGTGAACTTCCGTAAGACTTTCCACCACCCAATCGGCTAATGGAAGCAGCATGTCTCTTGAATACGAATTGGTTACAGCGACCGACTTCATGCCAGCTGCTTTCGCCGCGCCCACCCCATGTAACGAGTCTTCGATTACAACACATTCACTGGGGTTTATCAAGGGGGAATCCCCCTCCTTGGTTAAGGAGGGGCTAGGGGTGGTTTGCCTGTAGATGGCGTTTATCTTTGCCAGTGCAGTTAAAAAAGCCTCCGGATGCGGCTTCCCCTGTTTGACATCCTGCGCGCTGACAATAATCGGGAAGGCAGAGCGGATATTGGCTCGATCCAATGCCGATTTAATCTCTCCTCGAAAAGCCCCCGACGCAATCGCAAGCTTCACTTTCCCTTCTAATGCTTTTACCAGTTCAAAAACCCCCGGATAGATATAACATTCCTGTTCGGAAAGTTTTTTATAGATGGCCATTTTCGTATGAATCAGTCTCTTAATGGTTGCTTTATCGGTTGGGCGGTGGTGGACGGCCAAGATCGTTTCAAAGCATCCCTTATCGTCCATTGCAAGATAGGTCTTGTTGTACTCCTCGAGGGAGAGGGCAATCCCCTCTTCGGCCAACACCATCTGAAACCCCTTCAAGTGATGCGGCTCACTATTAACGATCACGCCATCGCAATCAAATATAACGGCTTTTAACATTGTTTTTGTCCAGTTTTGGGGTCCACTAATGAGCCGTTAATAATGGGATCGCGCTTTAAGGAGTCAATACGATCTTTGCTAACAAGGTCAACAATTGGGACAGTAGTGAGTGATAATAACATTGTCGCTTCTTACGAGCGAGGGAAATCTTTATTATATGCCGGCCAGTTTGAAAGATTTCCAAGATAGGTATCTAGATAATGATGAATTGCGATTCCCCCGAAGCTCAGACTAGCTGAAAAGTGGTTGATGACGACTTTAGACTCCCGGTTTAACGCGATCTGTCCTTCTTCAAAAAAGGTCTCAATACTACCAGAGCAGCTCCCATCTCCACAGTCTTGTGTCTCCACTCCCACTAAGATGAGGTTCTTTCTCCCCACGGAATTGGCATAGGTCATTTCATCCTGGTCCAAACAGATGAGGCCGTTATCGGTGCAGGCTATCCCTGCGAAATCCCGATATCCCGCGACCACGATCAGGTCAATCGGCATATCGATGATCTGTTGATACATGGGCTTCACGGAGCCGCCTTGTGGGTATTCAATCAGATCATTCCAGAAAAACCGGATCGATACGGAAAGTTTTATTCCCTCCGGCGCTAACTTCCGGTGAGCGCAATCCAAAAGTTGTAAAAGCCCGGCAAGCCAGAGAGCGTTTTCAGGATGGAGCGATGAAGGCTCAACGTTCAACATCACACCGTCTATCTTGGCTGTTGGGTTGTCTTTGTTATATCCGATAACCTCGGAAAGTCGCGCCATCGGCCAAACGGTAGAATCACAGGATGCCCCCGGCCATTCTTTCGCCGCAGGATCGGCCCAAGAGGCATCACCGTAAGAGGCCCAGACCGAGATTTTCTTATTGTGCGCGGAGGCAACCAGGTCAGAAATCTCACTCCCCTCATATAAAAGTCGGCCAGAGCTGTTTTGGGGGAAATAATACAGATCGATAAAGAGGTGATTTACGTTGCTTTGTGATGCACGATCGATCAGTTCAGCCCGCATCGTGTTAGATTTCATCTCAAAAGGATTATTTCGATTGGGCTTTGCCGGCCAGACCCAGAGGGCATTTGAGAGGATTTTCCCGGATGAGTCTATTTGATTTTGGGGTGAAACGTTATTACATCCAAAAAGCACAGAAATAAACAATAAAAATAGGGCTTTTTTCATATAACGATCACGCCATCGCAGTCAAAGATAACGGCTTTTAACATGAGGTAATGTACCCTTTTTTGTGTCAGGTAAGAGGGATGGGGGACATTAACGAGTGAGTTTGCCTCGAACCTTAACCTGAAAGGAGGTGCCCCCTTACCCACAGCAACTATGACCAGCATAAAGAAAGCGTATCAATGAGATCAAGCATTTTGCTCCGGATTCATAAGGATCAATAAACAGCCCTTGAAATCCCCTTGAATGCAGTAGATAATGACTTAAGTGACGGCCCCTTAAATGAGGATTGGATGGACGAAAAAACGATAGAAAAGAATTTGTATGCATGGGCGGAGTTGACCGATCTTTGTCTTTGCTTAAAACGATCCGTTTTGGCGCTGACCATCCCAAAGGAGAACGTCGAGGAGGCATTGTTTAGAGGCATTCGGGAATATAAAGAAGAACAATGGCGTACCAGCCGTACCTGATCTCAATCTTAACGAAGGTGGTCCGAACATTGGATCAGCATCAGTTCCAGTTTGCGCTGGCAGGCGGTTTGGCTTACAGTGCCCTAGTCATCCCCAGGGCGACTTCGGATATCGACTTTTTGATTTTGCTTTCGGAAAAAGATCCGGCGAATATATTTCGTCTTCTTGCCGCCGCATTCGATTCGTTCATTGCGCATCCTGCTCCAATGAAATTTAAAAACGTGACCCTATGGAGGGCCGTTGGGGGCGCGGATAAACAAGAAGTTATCCTTGACTTTTTGCTTGCCGAAACCGACTTTCACCGGAGCGCGCTTTCCCGTAAACAGCATGTTGCGTTTGCCGATATTTCTCTCCCGATTGTCACACCCGAAGACCTGTTTCTTCTAAAGGGATTGAGCAATCGGCCACAAGATCAGGTGGATTGTTCAGAAATCAAAAGAAGTTATGCAAAAACTTGGGATCGGGAATACCTCTTACATTGGAGAGACCGACTGGGACTAACAATCGAAATATAAAACGTTGCGTTAGGCGGGACGCCCCCCAAACATAATAACGGTCATGCCCAAAAGACAGAGGCCAACGCCGATCAAATCAGTGGTGGTTGGACGGACCGAGTCAACGGCCCAGAGCCAAATCACGGCAACCCCGATATACACACCGCCATACGCGGCGTAAACGCGGCCCGACGCATTAGGATGAAGCGTTAGAAGCCATGCAAAAAACGCAAGGCTGATGGCAGCCGGAACCAGCAGCCACGCGCTACGTCCCTCCTTCAACCAGAGAGAGGGCAAGTAACAGCCCACAATTTCAGCAACGGCGGTTAGAACAAAGAGGCCAAATGTTTTTAGAATCTCCATACGATTTTTACTATAATAGAGAAAGATTTCCTTTGCAATGTACAGCCTGATTCAGCTAATCTTTCTTATTTAGTTTAATGTTGAGGATACTATGGCTGACCACTTTATCGCATTTTGGAACGTTGAAAACCTGTTTGCCCCGGAAGGATTTGCAGGCCGAGAACCCTGGATGGCTAAGGAATTGCGCGATGACCTGGCAGGATGGACACAAGCACTTTTTGAAACCAAGCTCGACCAACTCACACTCATTATAAGGCAGATGAACGGGGGAGCGGGCCCGGATATACTTGGCGTCTGCGAGATTGAAAATGCTTTTGTTTTGGAACGCTTGATTGCCCGGCTAAACCTAAAACTTGCCACCCGTCAGTACAATGTTGCCCATGTTGATTCCACTCTGGATCAGCGAGGAATTGATACTGCTTTTATTTTCGACCAGAAAAAATATAAGGTGGATCGGGAGAAAATTTTTTCTCATTTTGTATTACGTCGAACCGGGACGCGCGATATCACCCAGGTCACTTTCACAACCCAGAGTGGAAACGACCTGATTGCCCTCTGTAACCACTGGCCAGCACGGATCCCGGGAGTTTATGAAAGTCGTGGGTATCGTATCGTTGCAGGAGAAACCCTTTCCTACTGGCACCAAAGGATTTGGGAGGAGAAGGGGAACACCGTTCCGATTATCGCAATGGGGGACTTCAATGATAATCCGTTTGATGACTCGCTTCAGGTTCATGCCCAGGCCATACGGGAACGCGGGGATGTCGAACGCGCACGAGACAGCGCCTCCTTTTATAACTTGGCGTGGCGTTACCTGGAACAAGAGGGAAAGGACAAGAAGGGAAGTCTAAAGCAACTGCATGGAACGCTCTATTACCAGGGGGAGGGACACCTTTTTGACCAAATTCTTGTCTCTAAGGGACTTTTGATTCCGGATAGTCCAATTAGGGTAAGCGAGCAGACTGCTCGAATCGAGCTTTTCCCCGAGATGGTGGCCCACTCTGTAGCGGAAGGGCCAATTCGGTTTGGCCTGCCAAAAGGCAATGCCAAGAAAAATACCAATATAAAAGGTTTTAGTGACCACTTTCCCGTTTCAGTCATTTTGCAGGAAAAATAGGGGATATATCTCCAAGCGGGATTAAATTCATGGCAATCGTCGGTGTTTTAGCTTCCGGGCGGGGCAGCAATCTCCAAGCCATTTTTGACGCGATGGACGCAGGGGCTTTATCGGTCAAAGTCGGGGTGGTCATCAGCGATAAAAAGGATGCGAAGGCATTAGAGCGGGCACGGGCGCGCCAAATACCCACGGCTTTTCTTGATCCAAAGGCCTATCCTGATCGCACATCTTACGATGCCTCCGTTGCCAGCACCCTTTTAGGGTATCAAGTCGAGTTGGTCGTTCTAGCTGGCTATATGCGGATTGTGACCAAGGCGCTTCTTGACCCGTTTCCGAATAAAGTGATTAACATCCATCCTTCGTTACTGCCTTCTTTTCCGGGGCTGCACGCGCAGCGACAGGCGTTGGCGGCTGGTGTGAATGTTTCCGGCTGTACTGTTCATTTTGTAGATGAAGCAGTGGATCACGGGCCGATTATCGCACAAACTGCGGTGCCCGTTTTAGAGGGGGACACAGAGCAATCGCTTTCAGAGCGTATTCTAGTTGAAGAGCATCGCCTGTTGCCGATGGTCATTTCGCTCTATGCAACAGGGAAACTTGGGGAAGTATACAAGAAGAAATAAGGTGCCCATAAGGCGTTCCTTTATCCTGACTTATGCCAACAATTCGAATCGCACTCGCACAAATCAATAGCCCCCGACCGCTTTGACTTTCTCGGCCTCGGCAACGCAGCCCTTGAGCGCGACATCGAGAACACCCTCATTGGAGTCCAGTATCCCAACATTAAAAACGATTTGACAAAAATACAAAACAAGCTATTATGGTTTTGAATACAAAAGGCATACTTTCATGAAATATTACGATTGGAATGATGAAAAGAATAAAATACTAAAGAAATGTCGTGGAATATCGTTTGAACAGGTAGAGTTGGCAATCGAGTCCGGAAATTTAATGGACAGGATAAAACATCCAAATCCAGAAAAATATCCGAATCAAAAAGTTTTCTTAGTCAAAATTGAAGATTATATTTATTCAATCCCTTACGTTGAAGATGATGAAAAAATATTTCTTAAAACGATAATACCAAACAGTAAAGCAACAAAAAAGTATTGGGGAGGGAAAAAATGAAAAAAATAGAGTATTTAGATAAAAATGAAATAGAATTAGCAAAATCGCTTGAAAATGAAGAGTGGGTTTCCGACCTCACAAGGAAAGAAAAAAAGGAATACGAAGAATATGCCCACTATAGTTTAAACAAGGAAAAAAGGATTAACATCCGAATGAATGAAAGAGATTTAAAAAAAATTCAAGCAAAAGCAATTGAAGAAGGATTGCCCTATCAATCCCTTATCTCTATGTTGATTCACAAATTCAATGAGGGAAAAATAAAGATTAATTTTGAAAAAGCCTAACCACTTACGCCAACAACAAAACAACCGACCTCCAATCAGAGATAGGAGGTTTTAAGATAGTATTTGCCGATAGCGAGACATTGAAGGGGTATGTGACTATCTATGTTTCAGATTAGAAGAAGTAAGTGATTAGTCTCATTGACGTAAAAATAGAGATGTTATGGGGGATTCCGTATTTCTTTCCTTCCCCTTTGTTGGGGAGGAAGGAAGGGCGGGGGTGAATGGGGCGCGTTGCAGCGTGCCCCTACAACGAGAAAATATGCCAATAATTCGAATCGCACTTGCACAGATCAATAGCACCGTCGGTGATTTTTCTGGAAACACACAAAAAATAGTTGCGCAAATTAATCAGGCCAAAAAAAAAGGTGTAGATATGATCGCCTTTCCAGAACTTTCACTCACCGGCTACCCACCGGAAGATTTACTCTTAAAACCCCATTTCATCCAGGACAATCAAATCGCCCTAAAAAAAATTCTTCCGCATTGCTCCGGGATAACCGCAATCATTGGATTTGTAGACAGGACAAACCGCAGCGGACGTTCCGCGGCCATTCATAATGCCGCCGCAGTCATTCAGAATAAAAAAATCGCATTGATTTATCATAAGCAACATCTCCCGAACTACGGGGTTTTCGACGAGGCACGTTATTTTCAGGCCGGAACAGAAGCAAATGTTTTCGTCTTAAACGATGTCACGATCGGCGTTAATATTTGCGAGGATATCTGGGTTGAAAACGGGCCGATGCAAACACAAGTTTCTGGCGGAGGCGCAGAACTCATCATCAACATCAGCGCATCGCCCTACCGAACGCGGGTCATGGACATCCGTGAAAAATTGCTGTCCACACGGGCAAAAGAGAATCGAGCCATCGTTGCCTACGTCAATTTGGTTGGCGG
>JBBTNS010000036.1:0-15488 GCA_038067655.1 Nitrospirota bacterium | reverse complement strand
TGGAAAATAAAGAAGCAGACGCAGCGTAGGTCATATGCAAATTTCAACTAAAAAATGGATTGACTCGGTGACTGACCTGACCGATGATGGTTAAATCCCTTGTTGTTATATTTCCTATTTCATATAGTTATGACAATACAAAAACGGACATGTTTAATAATCGCAGATATTTTTTAAGGTCACTTCTAAAGAAAGAAATCCCCTCGCAGGAGTTATTTATGCCCCTGCGAGGAGATTTATAGGCCCCTCAGAAAGTAAGACCAGCTTAAATACAACGCTCCCTCTGTTGCAGACGGTATTCGAGTAGGATTTAGCTCGGGGCCTGGGATTGCCCTGGGTCAACGGGCCTCGAATCAATCGAGCCGATGAGTGTTCCCATCATTCCTCCATTTCCCCCCTATCAGATTAGACAGCCCAAAAACGAATTTGTTTAATTATTTTTTAAAAATGTTGTGGGAATCTCTAGGGCACCTCTAAAAACCTGAAGATTCAACCCCCCTGCCCCCCTTATCAGGGGGGAATGCGGCAAAAGTCCCCCTGACAAGGGGGATTTAGGGGGTTTTTAGAGGTGCCCTCTAGACACCTACTGCAATGTCATTTCGGCAATTTTCAAGCCGGAATCCAGGATTTTCAGAAAGGCTGGATTCCGGATAGATGCATTCTAAAATGACAGCGATCACTTCTGGGTAATGGTAAGAGCGGAGGGGTGTGGTGGCCGCGTGAAGCCTGACGCCGTGCGCAGCACAAAATAAAGAGGGGCCCCAAAAGATAAGAAAATATCTCCGGGACCCCGTCTTTTTCTAGCTGCCTAGATGAAACTACTTTTTCTTTGCTGCTGGTTTCTTTGCTGCTGGTTTCTTTGCTGCTGGTTTCTTTGTAGCCAATTTATTTTCACCCCCTCTCAAAAAAAGCCCCACCTAAAATGGAGCAGGTTTATCCCCCTGTAAAGGCTAACAAACTTTCGTTAGCCACCCTCTAAACTGACACTTGTCGCAATACTTTCAGTAACAGGCTCCTCAACTAACTTAAATGTATTGGGAGAAATTTTCTTAAAATTTTTGTCACGAGAAAGAGATGTCGCAATTGAGGTAATGGGTGTCTTACCACGAATACGACTCCCTCCCTCCGTTAAACGATGGTAGATCTCTTTGGCATGGAGCGGCTTGCCTGCAGCCGTTAGCACGATAAACGCTCCACGAGGAACCGAAAGCCCGGCATATTTTGTCCTTTCGATAAGAACGCCATCTAACCCCTCTCTTTTCGCCCGCTCGCCATCCTGGGAAACAACCCCAGGCCCCGAATGCGACTTTTCAACCTCAACACGATAAAGCGTCTCCGCCAACTCCAAATACTTCTTTGCTGTATTAATTTCGTCCTCTATTTTATCACGTTTTTTTTGTAGATCGTTCAGTTTTGTCTTATAAAGCGAAATACGCTGTTCCAGCCCCGCAATAATATCTTTGAATTCTTCTATCATAACGCATCTTTATCATGTGTATAACATACATCAAAAAATATGTCAATATGTTTTTAATAGACATTCTTTGCTTTATAAAATCAAAGTATTCTATAAATATGCTTTTACTTGTCACTATATATTGTATTTTATTAACATAATACACTACTTATTCTTATTTGTCTTTGCTTTAATGACATTTTTAATAAATATTAACTCTTCGCTTTTCAAAAGTGACTGAACAATAAGGTAGATTATTACAGATAAAAATATTGAAATCGTCAATAGAATAGTCTTTTGAACCCAATTCCCTGTGGACTCCCATATCGGCATGGTTGATACAAAGTATGCGAAAGGAACCATGCATAGCCCGCCAATCATCACCTTAAGATGAGAAAAAGCAATGCGTTTCCCGTCAATTTGTCCTACTTTTTGCCTCAATAGGACAATCAGCATTGTAAAATTAAAGGCTGAGGAAATTGAGGCCGCCAATGCAATTCCGCCGTGTTGGA
The DNA here is from genome assembly GCA_038067655.1 of Nitrospirota bacterium. Lineage (GTDB taxonomy): Bacteria > Nitrospirota > Nitrospiria > SBBL01 > SBBA01 > JACPZM01. Next base: position 13,520 of record JBBTNS010000036.1, on the reverse strand, counting down.
GGGGAATTGCCAATGAAAAGGTTAAAATCACGTTTAAAATCATCGCAAAAATGGCGACTTTGACAGGCGCTTTGGTGTCCTGCAGGGAATAAAAAACCGGCACAACAATCCGAACCCCTGCAAAGGCCCAAAGCCCAATCGCATAATAAAAAACGGCCATTGCTGTCCCTTCCGTAGCCGCCTTTCCAAATAACCCATGTTCAAAGATAAGATGAACAATGGGTACCCTTAGAAAAATCAGTCCGACCATCGCCGGAACCATGATAAAAAAGATCAGGCGCAAACCAAACGAGATACTTTTACGTAACTCAATATAGTCTGACCTTGACGCAGCGGCCGATAATGTGGGGAGCAAGACGGTTCCAATGGCAACGGCAAAAATGCCGAGCGGAAAATGAATCAGGCGCATGCTGTAAAAAAGATAGCTGACGGATCCTTCGGCTAAGGTCGAGGCCACAATCGTTCCGACTAAAATGTTAATTTGTGTTACGGAGAGACTGATTGTCACGGGGACAACCAATTTCAGAATTTTAACCAAGCCGGCGTCAAGTGGGAAGATCGGCCATTGAAATGAAAGCGAAAACCCCGCCTTTTTAACGGCTGGAAGTTGAATGGCCCATTGACAAAAACCACCCGCGACAACACCAATTGCTGCCGAAAAAACAGGCTCCGGGAAAAAGGGGAATAAAACAAAAAGAATCATGACAATATTACAAAGGGCCGATGAGATCGCAGGAGGTCCAAAACGATGCGTACTGTTTAAGATGCCCATGGTCAAAGCGGCAAGAGAGATAAAGAGTAAAAAGGGGAACATGATTTTTGTCAGTGATGTCGCAAGGTTAAACAGGATTGGATTTTTATAAAATCCGGGAGCAATGATGTACATGATCCATGGCGCGAGCAAGATGCCAACTAAAACAAGAATGACAATCAGTATGAAGAGAAATGTAAAAACAGCGCGAACAAGCCGTTTCGCATCTTCGGGGGATCGTTTAGAAAGATATTCTGTAAAGACCGGAATGAACCCAGCCGAGATAGACCCTTCCGCAACCATCTCGCGCAGAAGATTCGGAATGCGAAAAGCCACATAAAACGCATCGGAAGCAATGGTCGCACCAAAGATTTTTGCGAAAATCATATCGCGCAAGAATCCGGTAATGCGGCTAATAAAGGTGGCACCGCCGACGATAAAGGCCGAGCGAAATATTTTTGATTCTGTTTCAGAATGCAAGTAAAAAAGCCTTCTTCATTAAAACGGATTTGCCCAAATGTTCGATAGTTTTTTATCAGACTGTTGCCATACGGCGATTGCACTTCCCGAAGCATCAATAGAGACTTTGGGCTCTTTGGCATTGCCTTTGTCGTCCGTGTTAATCCGAGCAGCCCCTTGCCAACCGGTGTTAGGCAGAAACCGATTGGCCCAAATATGGCTCTGTCCTTTTATCGTTTGCTGCCATACGGCGACCGCATTCCCGGTTAAATTCATAGAAACTTGCGGGAGATTTGCGTTTCCGGCATTTTTTGTATCAATGCGAATAGGCACTTGCCATCCGGTATTCGTTACATATGAGTTGGCCCAGATATGGGCAACACCCCTGTTCGATTGCCTCCATACGACAACCGCATTCCCTTCCGAGTCAACCGTAATTTGCGGAGCACTTGCTCTTTCGATGTCGTCTATTTCAATGACTACAGGACTTTCCCAACCAACATTCACGGTATATCGGTTGGCCCAAATACTCTTTTTTTTGCTGTCAGACTGCTGCCACACCGCCATTGCATTTCCTTTTGGATCAACGGCGATTTGAGGGACCAAAGCACTGCCTATATCTCTTGTTTCAATCAGGGTTGGTGTTTCCCAGCCAATGCCAGAGATAAACCGATTTGCCCAGATATCCATTCGCTTTTTGTTGGACTGCTGCCAGATTGCCATTGCGTTTCCGTTTGAATCCACTCCGACTTGAGGAAGCGAGGCGCTCCCCGTATTGTTTGTCTCAATCAGGACTGGCGTTTCCCAGCCAGTGCCGGCGACAAACCGATTGGCCCAGATATCCATTCGCTTTTTGTTAGCCTGCTGCCAGATTGCGATTGCATTTCCTTCCGAATCAAGCGCAACTTGAGGAAATAAAGCGGTTCCCGTATCGTTTGTCTCAATCAGGACTGATGTTTCCCAGCCGGTGCCGGGGACAAACGATCTGGCCCAAATATCGTTTCGTTTTTTATCAGCTTGCTGCCAGATGGCCATGATGTTTCCGTTTGCATTAACAGCGACTTTAGGGAATGAAGCATTCCCCGTATTTTGCTCGCTGATTATTGTTGTGCTCTCCCATACGGCACCCTTCACATATTGGCTGGCTAAGATGTAGGACTCCTGCCCATCCAATTGCTGCCAAATTGCAATCGCATTGCCTTGTGAATCTACCCCAACACGGGGGCTATTTGCTTTTCCACTATCATCTGTTTCAATCAGTGTAGCGGTCCCTATTTTTTTCATCTCTTCAAATCCTGCCATGACCGTCTTATCGGCAAACATCTTAATGATACAAACGCCTGTCCCGGCACAGTCGCCGCCATCCCAGCCGGTAAAGACTGAACCGGGATCAGCAGACGCAGTCAACTGAACTGTCGTACCAGTGCTAAGCGTCCCTGTACAATCTGATGGACAATTTATCCCTTTCGTCCCTTTGACTTTTCCGGATTTTCCAGTGATCGTGACATCCAGTTTAAATGTCTGTGCCGGTTTTGTTTTATCAAAGTTAGCCGTCACCAACTGGTCAGAATTGATTGACACCTCACAGGTAGGAGATCCGGGTTCGGGACAAGGCCCCACCCAATGAGAGAAAAAATGTGAGGGGGAGGGTGTTGCAAGAAGTGTAACCTTTTTCCCTTGCACGAAAGATTCTGTACAATCGGTTCCGCAATCAATTCCAGCCGGATCAGAAATCACCTCTCCGCTTCCTGATCCGGCTTTAGCAACACTCAGATTACCCTGGGACGTTCCCATAAAATCGGCCATCGCTTGGCCCGTTTTATTGAGTACGCGGACATTATCATGTGTTGATACGGTTCCCATAGAAACCCCATCCCGCTTCATCCTCGGATTAGACCAAAACGGAATCACCATACAAGAGAGCCGGCAATCATAGGCCATAACGGTTCGCCACGATTTACTGCTGTCTCTATTCTGATAGCGGTATCCATGTGCGTAAGCGAGCGGCTTTCTATTTCGATCGTCTTCAGGATTGTGTCGTGCCCCTTGCAGATGTCCTATTTCATGTGCAAAGGCGTACGTTCCACCTGTCGCACAGTTATAATGAACGGCAGTGAAAGCATACGATACATCTGCATACAAATATCCCAGCCCGCAAAGCGATTTATTGTCAATCAATAAGGTCACGATATCGGCCTTGTGTTGACTCCGAAGCTGGTGAATCTCATCCATAAACGAATCCTTCTCGTTTTGAAGCCGAGAAAGATCGGTGTGGAAACCCGATTCAGCCTTCGATTCAGTATAAGTCACCTTGTACTTGTGAACCAGGTTCAGTCTTTGGTGCACGCCGCTATTGAGATAAGTCTGATTCGTCTCGGAAATAGCCAGCTGAATCATTCCGTCAATATCTGGGGTGGCGGCGGCTACCGCATTCGTATAGACCACCATGATATCAATGGTCACATCGGAATTCGCTGCCGCATTATTGGGCACAAAGTGCTCTGTTTTATCAGGCGACATCTTTCCCAAAGGGGCTCTAGAAGGGGTTTCCTCTTCAACCGGTTGATTGGTTGGAGAATCCTGTGGATCAATATGAGGAGGAAGGCGCGCAGGGTCAAGGCGGGAAAGGACATGCAAGCCACCTCCAAGCGGGTGAAGACGATACGCTGCCGTTTCGGTTGTAATCACCCCTCTAATATCATCGCCATTGACCACAAAAAGCGCAGACTGATTTTGATTGTTTGAATCTTCCCCATACCAGGTCAATTTCCCGCTCTCATCTTCATCTAACCTTTTTTTCTGAAAAGAAATGACCTGGTCAGCAGAAATAGCCACATTGAGAAGATCGGCACTTAGAAAGTCTGCATCAATCTTCGTGATAAAAAAAATGGTATCGTAAGGATGCGTTTCTATTTTAGAGAGGAACGCTTGTTGGTCAGGAGACAGATCAAGCTCTTTCGGCGAAAAGAGGTCTTCTACTTGTGGTTCAATCGGGACCTCTTCATCCTCTTCGGGCGAACTTCTATTGTCTGTTTCAAAGTCGAAATCAACAGGCTCAGGCAGGGTGGGTAACGCACCTGAAACATTCTTTTCCAGATCGCTGCAACCCAGAACGAAAAGCAGGCCGAGGATCCAGATTTTTTTTCGATTGGAAAAACCGAGCATATTCTCCCTAGGGCCCCTGTAAAAACCATCACGAGCGGTGCTCTGCACAGGGTCACGCAATGCTCCGCTATCAAAATCAGCGATTGAAATCGCGGTTGAACACGAGATTCCGGGGGCAGCGTGCCCTGCGAGTGCACTGTGTGCACTGCGCCCCAGGTGTCATTACACCTACAGGAACCTTAGTGTACCCTATATACATGATGATTCCAAGTGCCGCGGCGTCTCGACTGAAAGAATGGCAAGAGAAGAAATCGGGGAAAATCACTAAACAGGCATATAAACACACGAGGCCCTACACCCAACCACAACGGGGTTAACCTGCTACTTAATCTTCAATACATTGACTTGAATCAGATTGACTGTGCCTATCGAAGAAGGAGCAATCTGCCCCAAAATACGAATGTTGCTCTCTTCCTTGAGTTCTGTGCAAAGAATCTCCGCACCCTTTTCCCCAAGTAGTTTCGCTCCACCTATTTCTACAATGCCGATATTATCGGACCCAATGCTGATGCCCGCTAATCTTAAACGCTCAACCTCTCTTAGCGGATAGGTGATTCGAATTTGGTTTGGACAATCCGTGGATACAATCACTGCCTTAAATTTCTCCGGCTTAATAATAATCAGACTCGCCTCAATCCTACCTTTATCCGGCCCCTTTAGGCCTCGAATACCAACCCGTTGGCCATTCGTAAGATGATCTTCAGATAACTCCTTGTGGGGCCGTTTTAGCAGAATCTTTGTGCGAGTGGAATATTCAACGGTAATTTTACCAAGGGAGTCGGTATTGGAATCGATATCGGAGTCGGAATCAGAATCGGTATCCTCCAACTCAAAAGAATTTGTTGTTCGGTTCAGATTAGTCATGACCCCGCGAACAAAACGAGATTCCTCTTCCAGAGCGGGAAGAATTAACACTCGGGTCGCTTTTAAGACATTTTCGTGGGTCATGACTCCGGCAACTTCTACCGTTTGGCCTTTTTCTAGGGCTTGGAAATCGACCTTTTCATCAAAATTAAAAAACTGGGCATCTTTTGCGTCTACAGAAACAAAAAGCTTCCTTGCATCATATTTCAGCAAGAACCTTTTATCTTTAGCATTAATATCAACAATTTTCCCCTTCACCTGGGGCACCGCTACGCCGTCTGGATGTGTATCTTGCTTAATCTGTACAGCGTCTCCTTCTGGGCTAAAAATCGGTCTGCCAACTTCATCATTTTGAATTGATTTTTCAACATCAATGTCAATTTCAACCACAATCCCGTTGTCCCTCGGAATCCTTAAGGGGATGAATGGAACAATTTCCATCTTTCCCTCTCTCGTTAAAATAATTTGATCTGAAGGAATGGTGCTGTTGTCTAGACGGGTGATCTTCAGATTGGATAAAGTCAATGTAATTTTATCTATTTTGCCTTCTGGCATGGCTGCGCGGGTCAAACTTCTGCTTAAACTCTCTAATTCTAAAAGATCGACGCGAATCGGGACGCCATCGGGAAGCGGAACTTGTATTTCCCTGCCATCAATGATTACGGAAATTGGACTTAAGATATCCACGATCACGCTTTTGTACTGATCGCTTGCGGCATCGGTTAAAAGAAAGGTGGTCTTCTGATAGCCCGTTTCAATCTCAATAATAATCTCTTCTTCTTCGGAGAGACTTCCGGCCCCTCCGCAGCCAAAGACGAAAATCATTATTACAGTGAGTAAACCTATTTTCTTTAACGGGCTCATCGTTTTCCTCCCTTGGGGACCCTTAGCGCATTTTCCGCTGCTGTTGTATTAAATCCCGCAAGTCTTCTTTGAATTTTCGTTGAAAAAGAATATAATCTGCCTGCTGTTTTACAGTAAGATATTCCTTAATAATCAATCTGGTATGCTCCTTTAGTCTTTCCAAATCAGCATTGTTTTCTTCAATGCGCGAAAGAGCCTCTTTTAGTCTCGGTTCAGACGCTGCATCCTTTGAAAGCTGCTTTATATGCCTTAATACTACCAAACGTTCCTTACCTATCGCTCGTTTTTTTTCATCTATTTCATTTAATTTTGGAGCGAGCTTGTTCATTACGTCCTGATTAATCCGGAGATCCGATTGCATTTGCTCCATCCGAATCTTTTGAATGCGTGTCCAAAGCGCCAGCCATTCCTCTTGGTTTTGCCCGTCCGGGCTGAATTCATCGGTTTCACCCGGTTTTGATTCTTGAGCAAATGCCATTTCAGGAGAAAGGCTCAACAGTGCCAAGACAAAAGTAAATAGTACAAAAATAATTCTGATTCTATTCATTTTTTTCCCTTAAATTTAAATGTCTTCTGCCATCATCAAATGATCTGAAATCTCTTCTTCCTCGTTATCATCCATCAGGTCAAATAGAACGGCAATGGCTTCGGAGTCGGATAGATTGGCTTGACTGACAGCCTGTTTCAACGGCGAGACCCGGGGAGACGCAATCGGGGAGACCAATTGCGTCTCCCCGGGTCTCGCCGATTGCATCCAAAATCCTTCTTGGTTCTTAAAGAACAAAGCCATGGCAATCATCAGGACGGCACAACCGGCTGCCATCCCCATTTGAAAAGAGGGAGAAAAAAATGGAAGCCGAAACCGCGCGGCTCGTCTCGGTCGGCGAGCCAGATCCATCTGCTCTTGCTCTAATTTCACAGCCTGCGAAACCCGCGCCGAAAAGTCCTGGAAAAATGCCTCCCCTGGGTCTTTGGCCTTCACCCGTTTGATTCCAAATGAAAATTTACGCCATGCAATATCTTCAGCATGACAATCGGCACAGCTTGCAATATGCACAGAAATCTCTTTTGGATCAGAGGGGTTGTCTGTCCCGGTAAGATTGTCTAGTATTTTGTCTCTGATCTCTTGGCAATTCATGGCAAAAACTCTCCTCCCAAAGCCTTTCTGAGATTCCTGATCCCATGATGAAAGTTGGCCCGGGCCGTTTCCTGCGCACAGCCTAATTGACTGGCAATCTGCTCATAAGAATATTCCTCATAAACCCTTAAAATCAAGGTCATACGCTGCTGCTCCGGCAGTTTCTGAATCGCCTGCCTGACGCGATACCCCCGATTTTCATCGTCTATCTTATCAAATGGCGTTTTTTGGTTGGCAGCGATTTCTATCTCTTCAATATCTTCAAAATCAGGCTGCCGCGCCCTTTCTTTAATCTTATTTCGGCAAAGATTAATCGCAATCTGGTAAAGCCACGTCTTAAAGCTGGCATCGCTTCTAAAATCAGCCAGTGAGCGAAACGCGTTTATAAACGTCTGCTGGGCAATATCCGCAGCCTCCTCATGATCCGAAAGCATCCGAAGCACCGTAAAATAGATTGGCCGCTGATATGTCTCGACCAACGCGGAAAACGCCTCCGTGTCCCCTTTCAGTGCGCGTTCGATCAGAACCTGGTCCATATTTTGGAGCTTCTATTCGATTAGACAACCTTAAAAATAAAACGTTTACTCTATATATAGATAGAATTATAATAAATATATCCAAAAAATAAAATGGGGGAATCCTAAAGGGCCTCCAGGCCTACTCGACACCCCGGTGGAGCAAAAGCCCCTTTTCCTTTACAACGCGAAGATTATAATAGAAAAAATAGATGGATGCGGAAAGATAAATCCCGTTTAAGAACAAGGCAATGCCTAATTCCCGGTAAGGAATGATACCATTTTCCAGAACAGCGCGCATCCCCTCAAAAATATGTGAAGCCGGAATGATATGAGCAATCGGCTGAATCCATCCCGGCAGAACCGATACCGGATAAAAGACCGCAGCAAACGGTTGAATCAAAAAACCTAATCCCCAAGCCAAAACCTCGGCCTGCTGCCCGTAACGCAAAATCGCCGACATGCTAATAATCCCAATCGCCCAGCCCATGATCAGGAGATTAAATACGAATGGAATCAAAGATATCCCGATGATAAAAAAATTAAAAGAATAAAAAAACCACGCAACCACTGCGCTGGCCGCTCCTGCGACCAGCATTTTTGCCACACTAATTGTCATCAGCGCCACCAAAAACTCGCATGGACGCATGGGACTCACAAAAAGATTGAGCAAATTTTTCGACCAAACCTCTTCTAAAAACGAGATCGAAATACCTTGTTGTGCACGATATAAAATATCCCACAAGATGAGTGCGCCGAGAAAAAATGTGACAAAGCGAGGCAGTACAATTTGCGATTGCGCAAAATAGAGTGTAATAAAGCCCCAAACCAATAAATCCATCAGCGGCCAGAAAAAGATTTCCATCAGTCGCGGGGCGGAACGCCTATAAAGATAGCCATGCCTTTGGATGAGCGCGGCAATCCTCGAAAAATTCATAGGCATCTCTAATAAACCGACTCTGCAGCCTTTATAAGACCATGGTTTAAAGTGAGATCAGCCACTTCAAACTGTTTCGCGAGAGTTTTAAGAAGTATTATCATGGTCAATAGGCCTAACGAACGTCCAAACACTCAAGAGATGGGATTTTCCCACTCTCCTTGTCTACAGCCCAAAACGTGGGTTTCCAAAAAGCAGCATCATTAAAGTCGCCATGCTTTTGTGGGCCGATCTCTCCATTCCCCGAACCAAAAGCCTTAATATGGATTTGCCGTCTCAAATCTCTGAACTGACCGCTTTCAGACATGCCGGGCGTATCATGAACGGTACTCATTAAGTTGGTGAACTTCCCAACGGTTCGATCAAGTCGGGTCTGCGGCTGGGACAGAAATTGATCAACCCACATGAGTAGAGACCCACGCATAATACTATCCATCCACCATCGCTCTCTTATCTCGGCAATCGGGTGCAATGTCAAGTGATACACCTCTGTTTCCTGGTGCGTTTCAAGGTAGGGAAAGATCGTGTCTTCATAATCTCTGACGCTGGTTGCACCAGCCATATAAACAATATTGGCATAATTGATATTAAAACGCCGGATCATCTCGTTCATTACAATCGTTCCCATACTGTGCCCAATCACCGTGATCTCCCATGTTTCCGGTTCACGGCTCACCTCCTTTTCAAATTGGCTCATAAATTGATGCAATCCTCCAGATGGCTGAGTATGCGGCGATCCACTGTTGAACTCTTTTTCATCGTGAAATAACATCCGTGCACTTCGGTTCATCATTTCCCATGAATTTTTTCCAAACATATCAAGCGCCATCGGGGAAAGCACCCATTTTAACGGAAGGGTTGGAATGTAAGTGAGAAAACTAATAGCCATCTCGGAGCGGCTGCGCTTATCTTGACCCATTGATATGGAAATGGTTGATGATGTTCCATTTTTCAGGTCTTCTTGATATTCTGAAATCATTTTTTGCGCGGTACACAATTCAGATTGAAACGGCTCCAAGAATGGAAGTGTCTTCACGTCATTTACAATCTGTGGAAGAGATACAACCGGGACTCTCACAACGCCTCGTGCAATGTCGGCTCCAAGGTAGATCGGGGCAAGCGGCGCTGTCCACCATCCAAAATCTTTTCCTTGCCGAACCGAGAATAAATGGCTCATGTAGTTTGATGTCAGGGACGACTGCCAGTTAATAAAGATTGGGAATAACCATCTTCCAATATTTTTGGACTCAATTCCCGTGCACGCTTCAGGGTGCCTTTCTGCGTGTTTAATCCGCCATGGATATAAAAAAGAACTTTCCGCTTTCCATCAGAGGATAGGGGATGATTTTTAATTGCCGTAAAAATATGATCGTAATATTCTTTCTGATCCTCAATCGGAATATACCGGGACCCCGGCACTTTTAAACCCAATAGATTATCAGTTGGGTTCACCAACTGCCCTTCTTTATCATACATCACCAGATGGGTCATTGGGACATTTCTAACCATGCATCCAGAAGTAAAGAGACTCAATAAAATAGCGATAAAAGAAACCGACACCCTCTTGTTGACCTTATCTACTGGTGCTGTTTTCATTTTTCGCTCTTATCCTTAACCTGACTTTGTTGGAATGTATGCAACAGTATACCGAGTTTCTCAGAGAGTCAATTGCTTAGCAGTGTCATTAACAAATTGGCCGACTTTGATTGTGGATAAAACATGATCTATGTGGTATAATATAGTATATGGATGGTAAGCGCGCTAAAAAACGTTTTAGAAAAGAGATCGCCGTTCGATTTGGAACGACACTGCCAGATCATCTTGGCCTGATACACGATATTTCTACCCAAGGAATATTTATCAAGGCGAGCCGTATTTTTCAACAGCAAACGCGGCTCGTTATCGAAATTAAAGAGTCCACAAGCGAAGGCATCAAGTGTGAGGGTGTTGTAAAATGGGCTAAGAGGGTCCCCTTGGCACTGGCAACCTTGGTTCAAAAAAACGGAATGGGCATCTTACTGACAAACAACTCGCAAGAATATACCGATTTGATTACCCGTATTGAATCCGCGCACCTCTAAAAAAAGCAGCGTGATTCTTTGATATGGGCGTCAAACTCATCCCGAAAGTGACGCAAGATAGACTCCACGGCAATCACTCCCCCTGTTAAGAGATAACAATATCCGCGTCCTTTAATCATACGAGCCACCTGTTCAATCTGGGCAAGATCGCCAGCCTCCCCCGAGCCTGATTCGATCTTTTTCAAAAGATCAGTCAGATTGGCCAACCCCAAATGGCACGGAGGACATTGGCCACAGGATTCCTTTGCAAAAAACCCGGCATAAAACAAAGCGGTTTTTACCATACAGGTTTTTTCAGAGATTACAATCACGGAGCCAGTTCCTAAACTCGATCCCACATTTTTCAACGACGGGATATCGAGAGGAAGGTCAACCTGCTCCGCGGGTAGAATGGCATTGGACGGCCCACCGGGGAAAAACGCTTTTAAGCGCCCGCCTTTCGTCCCACCGCCATGTTGGTCAATGAGTTCGCGAAGGGATGTGCCAAGCTTCAGTTCGTAAATACCAGGGCGTTCTACATCCCCAGTCAACGAAAAAATCATCGTTTGTCCTGCGCGGACGGCGTTATCGCTTCGCGCGCACTCTCCAGTCACAGTAGGCTGGCCACGAATAATACGAGGCAGATTACAGATGGTTTCCAGATTATTAACGAGTGTGGGTTTTCCAAAAAGGCCGCGAACTGCTGGATAATAGGGCGGTTTTTGCTTCGGCCTTGCAATACGACCCTCAACCACCTCTAACAAGGCGGTCTCTTCCCCAGCGACATAGGTTCCAGGGCTTCTGACCACAGAAAGTTCAATCCCCGTTTTAAATCCGTTGATGGGATGCCCTAAAAACCCACTTTCACGAGCATCAGAAAGCGCTTGGTTTAGAAACACAATCTCTTCCTCAAAAGTTCCATTGACATAAAGATACCCCTCCTTCGCACCAATGGCAAAGGCTGCCAAAAGCGCGCCCTCAACCAGCTGATGGGGGTTGGATCGCAAAAGATATCGGTCTTTGAAGGTTCCCGGCTCATCCTCTGCGCCGTTACAACAAAGATATTTGGTATCGGAGGTCTGAGATAACACCATATCCCACTTTTTTGCAGTAGGGAAACCCGCACCGCCGCGTCCGAACAATCCCGATTCCCGAACCGCCTCTAAAACGCCAGCTGGTTTAAGTTCGTGAACGGCCCTTTCAAGAGCCCCATAGCCTCCCCTTTCTCGATACGCCTTATAATCCAAAGGAAAGACCTTTGGAAGATCGTCGAGAAGGATATCCCTATCCGTTAGAACGTGACGGCTCTCTATCATTTAAGATTTTTTGCGTGTTTTGAAAAGGGGAATAGAAAGCCCTCCCCAAAAAGCGAGGAGGGCTGTAAAGATAACTAGCGACCAGAGGTCATTAACTTTCTATTCCTTGCCTGATGGTGCGGACGCTTCTGCCTATTTGCTAGAATAACAGGGTCAAGAACCTCTCCGCAAGGAATACACCGTAATCCGTGAAAACAAAGATGACCGGTATCATCCTCTAAGTCCTGAAAGAAATCCGAAACCATGGTCCCACCACATCTATGACATTTCATTGCTAACCTCCTTGTTATTTATACCCAAGTTAATAAGCAAATTAAATGCCAAAAAAATATCTTTTAATTTCAACATGTTAACATATTGCCGTGCGTTACATATTGAAACATTAAATGTGCGAAAACTCTAATAATAAAAAAATGTTAGTATAAACAATTAGTTATGATATATGTTTCACTGTGAAATTTGTTTCTAAGTGAAATTTATGACACCTAAAAACAAATCCTGCGAGTGGTGTATGCGATGCTCTGCCATTGAAATCTCGGTTGAGCGCGAGGATTCCAAGCGCAACGTGTACTGCTTATAAGCGATCGAGGGGGCTTTGTACTCCCCTTCCGCCCCGATTGATAACATATGTATAGATCATTGCATTATTTCTAGAAGATGAGATTCATCAGAATATCTCATTTCAATGTTTTTAGGTTTTAATATTTAGAATTACATTATAAATATCTAAATTATTTAAATAAATTTTATAATGCGCTAAAATAAAACTGCGAATATGTAATGAGGCTTTTTATCTGTTTTTCCCAATTTCAATATGGATTTTTATTGACAAAGCCTATTGATAGTTCTATGATTTTTCCCGTTTAGGATAATATTTCAGGAGTAAAAGACTGCAAATAGGCCGTCTACTCTATGTTGGGCGGCATCAATAACAAATCTCTTGGAGAATAATTGTGGTTCGATACTTCGGAGAATGTCCTATAATTAGTTGAGATTGTAAAACGACCTCCGAGGCGATAATATCGGTTTTGCAATCTTCGAGAACGGCAGAATCGACACATCAACCTGGGAGGCCACATGAAAAGAATAGAGAAAAGACAAGGAAAAAGCAACACACAAAGTCGTGTTAAAGCAACAATGGAAATCATCGAGAACGGATACAAAATGGATAGTCGGATAGAACTCATCCAGCAATTGATTCCGCTTGGGCTCATGGCGGTTGAAGAAGAACTTCAATCCGAAGTCACCCGATTGGCAGGCGGTTACTATCAGCGCGATGCAAAGGCGATGAAGCGTTGGGGATCGAATCCTGGCTCGGTCTGTTTGGGGAACCAGAAACTGTCCATTGCGGTACCCAGAGTTCGGGATCAGGCAACGGGCAAGGAGGTTTCCCTGAAAAGTTACCGGGCATTCCAGTCACCCCATGCCATCAACCATCACGCATTGGTCCA
>JBBTNS010000035.1:0-2828 GCA_038067655.1 Nitrospirota bacterium | reverse complement strand
CACGTGATAAAGGGCCCCCTCGAAATGAACGCGCGGCTTCCGTGCCATAACCCTATTCTGAACAGGATACCTAAAGTCAATAACGCATGCCTGATAGCATTATTGTCAGCTACTACCTTACCTGCTGGCCCTAAGCAAATCCGCTATCTCGGTATGTTTTCCTTCTTCCGCCAGCTTCACTGCTGTTTCCCCTTTAGCGTTTTTAAGTTCTACATCAGCCCCCTTTTCTAGTAACAATTTTACTATTTCTATTTTTCCCAAGAATGAGGCGATCATCAAAGCCGTATAGTTGTCGCTTCTAATATTTATCTCCGCCCCCTTTTCTAGTAAGAGTTTTATTATCTTAGTGTGGCCCATTCCAACCGCAATTATAATTAAGGGGACTTCGTCAATATTGATACTGTTTACATTTCCGCCTTTTTCCAAAAGAGATTTAACGGTTTCCAGTTTTCCTTCGGAAACCGCTTTTACTAAAAGAGGATTTGACGCCTCTATTTTTCTTAGATAAGTAGCAGTTTCAGAATCATTTGTTTTCGAGGAAACATCAGCCGCTGTTTTACCAGCCTTGTTTTTTATTTTAATATCCGCTCCCTTGTATAGCAGTAGGTATATGATATCTTTTTGAAATTCTTCATTGGCCGCATTATCTATTCGCCTGTTAAAGGCTTCAAAACTACGGGAAATATCCTCAACCTTTTTCTCATAAGAGGCCATTATCAGAGCTGTGTCCCCATCATTATTTTTGGCATTTACATCTGCCCCCTTATCTAATAAAAAGTTTACCGCCACCAATTTTCTATTATAAGCAGCATTCATTAAAGCGGTATTGCCGTTTTTATTTTTAAGGTTCAGGTTCGCACCGTGTTTAATTAATAGTTTGGCCATATCAGTGTTATTATAGCCAACCGTCATCATCAGAGGCGTTTGATTTTCGGTATTTATTCTATTAACATCCACTTCCCCTTCCTCTAAGATAAGACTAAGCCTTTCCAAGTCTTTACTTTAAATGGCGGCATTCATTTGAAGCTGTCGGTCTATGTTTATTTTCTTTTTTTCAAGCGTGCGTTCTTGTTTGACCGAACCTCCTTTGGGTCGCCCGGCGGTTCCTTTTTGAGGTTCTCCAGCAAAGACAATGGAGGCGCAGAGGGTAGTGACTTGGATAAAGGCAATAACACCCGCGATTTCCCTTTTTCTTTTTTTCCGGTTGTTCCCTTCCATTTTAGATTGCGAGAATGTCCTATAATTAGTTGAAATTGAAAAATGACCTCCGAGGCGATAATATAGATTTGCAATCTGCGAGAACGGCAAGATCAACACATCAACCCATGAGGCCACATGGAAAGAGTAGAGAAAAAGAAAAGAAAAAGCAATGCAAAGTCGTTTTTTGTTGTCTCCTGTTTGGAAACGGGGTCACCCATTTAACAGTTGATGTCAATAGGCACAAAAATATCCCTTCCCTGTTTTCTTATTTTTTTCACTTTCTCAATCGGGGTCAGGCATGCGTTATTGATCTTTAAACGGGGTCGGGCTTCCAAGATTGCAAGATAAATTAGATTGAGTTATTCTCTGGCCATGGCACGTCAACCCCGCATTCATCTGCCCGGGGTGGTTTACCATGTCATGCTCCGTGGCAATGCGGGTCAAGAACTATTTTTCTCAGATGAGGATCGATATCATCTCTATCTGTTGATTCAGCAGGGGGTTGAGCGCTACGGCCACCGCATTCTCCACAGCCCTAAGTTCCCGTTACAAACTCCTTTGGCGTCACTATCTTAAAATCAAGTCCCGGTTCATCCATTTTCAGAAGGTCCTTATCGCCGGAAATAAGAATATTTGCACCAGCTTCAAGACAACACTCAAGAAGCATGTTGTCCTTCGGGTCCCTGCAAAGCCTTATCTCCTTTGCAGGGGAAACCATCCTGGCCGTGGCGACAACTGCTGCAATCCCTGCAATCAATACCTTAAACTGAGAATGCGTTAGTTTCCCCTTAGCTTCAAGCTCAATAGGAACATTACGGTATTCCGTGAGAATAGCCGGGGAAACGCAGAGTTCTCCTTCTGCAAATGCTTTCTTAACGGCCTTTTCCGGTATCCCATCAAAGGCAAAGGCGGAAATAAGCACACCGGTATCTATGACGATTCTATTTTTTCTTTTCGTAAGCCTTTCTCCTTACAGTCTTCACTGCATTATTAATGTCGTCCATAGTCAGTTCAGTCTTTTTAAAAACCTCTCCTGCGACACTGAATGCAGCATCAAGCCTGTCTTTTGGTGAAAGAACGGCAAGGATATAATCATCAGGTTTAACCCTTACTGTAGCAGTTCTCATCTTCATCACCTCCTTTTAAATTTATGTACTCCATCTTACACTATTTCTCATCGCCTTTCAAAAAAGTATCAATAAGCGGGGTCAGGCATGCGTTATTGATCTTTTAATAGGCCGACCTTTTTCTCAGGCCATCGCAAATTTGTTGTACGATCCCCTGAAACGATCCGCCCGACCCAAGTCCATCCGCAAGCTGACTTAATCCCCTGCTTATTGCACTCGGATCTTGTCCCGGGTGTGAGACAAATTTGTGGGGAAGCGGGTAACAATTTCTCTGTTCCCAACATCAGCATGTCGTCATTCCCGCATGTTTCAAGCGGGAATCCAGTGGTTTGTGCTCTGTTTTACATTCTGGATTCCCGACAGAAGCATTCGGGAATGACGCCCCTGTGAGAAGAGTCAAAAGTTTACCCACAAATTTGTCTCACACCCACGCAGTACCAGCACCTTTCCCCTAATCCGGACGTAAGGGGAGCGGCATGGGAGGATGAGGTCAAAACGGTC
>JBBTNS010000034.1:1986-4813 GCA_038067655.1 Nitrospirota bacterium | reverse complement strand
TCAAAAGGCTCAATTCCCACGACTCACCCACTTGAAACTCAAAGGAACCAAATTTAATCTATCCTTTATTTTGCATTTCTGATACAGTTTCAAGTGACTCAATGTTACTTGAAACCTTAAAAGACGACACAGTCGGTTTTTAAGGTGTCTTAAAATAAGACCCGGGAATTAAGAAGGGAGGTGTTGAAAAATGCAAATCCAACTGGTTCATGCGGTGCAATCAAGACCCGATGACGAGGATCCGAAACTGCGCGAGTTTGGCCTTCTTTATTTTGAACTGACGGAGACGGAATGTGAGGTGGATTGCGGCGTTGACGAAAGACCTGCCGTTTGGGTTAAGTTTACAGATTCTAGCCAGATTGAGACGTTACAATTTCACTGTCCGGACGCAAAGCTCGGGCCGTCGCATTCTTTTACGGAGGCTTTGGTTTTAACAGACTCCCATGAGGAGGCTAAGAAGCTTTGTAAAAAAATCGAACATCTTTTCACCGATGCCCAGATGAAAGAGATGTTTGGAGAAGATACGCTCGAGGATTACTAAACACACCTCTTAATCCCCTCTTTTTAGAGGGGATTATAGAATATACCAATGACTATTCTTCCAATAGACGTGAAAGAAAGAAGAGAAGCCGGAGACAATTTTGTGCTCTTGGATGTCCGGGAGCAGTGGGAATATGATCTTGCTCATGTCCCCGACTCCATCCTCATTCCGCTTTCGCAACTTCCCCGAAGGCTTTCTGAACTAGATTCCGATGATGAAATTGTGACGATGTGCCATCATGGGATGCGAAGCGCATCGGCCCAGGCAATTCTAATTGACGCGGGCTTTTTAGACGTGAAGAACATGTCGGGTGGCATTGATCTCTATTCGGCAACGGCCGATCCCACGATTCGCCGGTATTAACGCCATGGCGCCACGCAGGACTTACCGTTTCTCCATCTCAAGCAGTGAGCAGCTTCGTTCGGCTAATGCGCAAATCGTTAAAAGCGGAGGAACTCCCAATGAACGCGGAATCACCGATCCATCCATGACATAAAGGCCGGAGTAGACCTCTACGCCGGAACCTCCCGAAAAGACTTGGCCCTTGTGGTTGACGACACCCGCGCTCGCGTCATCCGCCATCACCGCGCCTCCTAATGGGTGCCATGTCATTATGCCGTTTCCTAATCGTTCATGCCATATTGGATTGGGGATAGAATATCCTTCCAATGTTTCTGCAATCTGTTTCAGCATCTCGTGGGTTCTGTACAATTTTGGCTGTCTGTGAATTCCCGGCCATAAAATTTTGATGCGATCTTTTTCCATAATAATGCGGCCGGCACTTTCATCATGTCCCGTCACAAAAAGCAAGGATGTATGGTGGACCGCACCAGCCCCGGAACCGAGTATTCTACTTTGGATGATCCGTGTTTCCTTTTGGAATAACTCCTGAATAGCCCCCTCCTTTTCGTTCGCAGCACCCATTTCAATGGCTCCCGCTGTTTTGGCCAGCGAAGAAAGAAGGAACGGTAGCCATTTGCCAAAGGCCCCGGGGAACGTGAGATCGGAAAGAAGGATGTCGTTTTTCAGAGGTTGTTCCGAGCCAATAGCCATCATGCCGGCTGTGGCAGGTCCAACCGGCACTTCCCCATCGTTCCCATGAGAACCTAATCCCACCGCGTTCATCGGGGCGTTCGTATTAAACACGACACCAATGGTATTCCCATTTCCGGAAAAGCGGTGCCCTAACGCATTTGAAAGTTTTAGTCCTTTTTCTTCAGAGCGAAGTAGAATTTCAGTGGTGCCCAGCGTTCCAGCGGCAAGGATCACTCGGTCTGCTCGCAACATCAGAGGCTTCTCTTTTTTATTATCTTCACGGATACGCTTAACAAAGACGCGCCAGAGCGTGTCCTCTTGCTGTATAGACAAAACCTGCATTCTTGTAAAGAGTCTTGCGCCATGTCGTTTTGCATCGGGTAGATAGTTCATCATCAGCGTGTTTTTTGCGCCCTCGTTGCATCCGGTCAAACAATTCCCGCATAACGTGCAGGGATTTTGCCGTACTCCCGCGGGATTAAGCCCATTCGGAAGCGAATCAAAATTAATCAAAAGCTTCGGCCGACTTGTTTTTACATCGCGTATGGTCTCTTTGACCGCTTGTTCTACGTTGCAAAACTTAGGGGGGAGTGGGAATCCGAGTGGATAAGGAGAAGGGCAAAGCATTGTTTCTGCCTTTTGATAATAAATTGGCATCTGTGGGTCGTTTCGTATTGCCTCGGGCCAGGCCAAATCTTGTAATAAGGATAAATCGGGACGCAAACAAACACCTGCGTCAATCAGAGAGGTTCCTCCTAATCCAGAGCCCGTTACCACCTGAATATCTCGATAGCAGCGTACGTCAAAAAGCGCGTTTTCTGCGCCGATTTGTTCGGATGGCAATACGGCATGAACCTCTTTTAGAAACTGCTCTGTATTGTTGGGATATTGACCTGGGACAATCTCGCGGCCGCGTTCAAGAAGACAGACTTGGAATCCTAACCGTGCCAATCTAGACGCGGCGACTGCGCCACCATACCCTGATCCAACAATAATAACATCATATCGTTCCGAGAGGTCTTCTTGGTTTTGAGAAAGCCACATCATCATCGGAGAATACAAGAATAATAAAAAAAATCCAAGCAGGGTTTCGGGTGTCCTCAATACAATAATGAGGAAATTTTAAATAAATCTTTTTAATGATTAAACATTTCCACTTTTATGTTGTCTAATCATTTGGAGAATACAAGAATAATAAAAAAATCCAAGCAGGGTTTCGGGTGTCCTCAATACAATAATGAGGAAATTTTA
>JBBTNS010000034.1:0-1886 GCA_038067655.1 Nitrospirota bacterium | reverse complement strand
AATAAATCTTTATGATGATTAAACATACCCGTTTTTGTGTTGTCTAATCGTAATGAGGCAGGTTTTTTGAGTGTGTCTGCAATTTCAGGACGAAATGCATTCACTTTTAACGCGACTTTAACTGGATAGATAAGGGGGTCTTATGCCAAGGAAAATGATTCTAGCGGGGTTAAAATTTATCACTGTACTTTGGGTTTTTGGTTTATCTGTTTTTGCTCATGCAGCCCCTTTTGCTTATATTCCTAATTCGAGTGTTGACACGGTTACCGTAATTGATTTGGCAACGGATACTGTCATTGCCACAATTCCGATAACGCCTGGTGGCAGTGGTTTTGGGGTGGATGCGTGTTCGGGTCCTCTTGTCTATGTGACGAGTAAAGAGATGGGCGTATCGATTATTGATCCTGCCACGAATACGGTTATCGGTACAGAGCCTGTGTTTGGAAATCCGCATGGGGTTATTTCAAACGCTGCTGGGACGCGTGTTTACACCGCCAATACATATGGAACGGTTTCTGTCATCAATCCGGCAACGCATGCCATTACAACGATCAGATTGGAAGGTTCGCCGTGGGGGGTTGTTCTGAATCCTGCCGAGACGCGTCTTTATGTGACAGCCGATGGGAGCAATGTTGTTCATGTGATTGATACGGCAGCGAATGCTGTCGTTGGTTCGATAGCCGTTGATGGTGGCCCCCATGGAATTGCGATCAATAAGGCAGGGACATTTATTTATGTAACGAATAGGAGTGCCAGTACGGTCTCTGTTATTGATACGGCAACAAACGTTGTCAGCGCGACCATTGGGGGTTTTTTCTTGCCAGAGGAAGTTGCCATCAGTCCGGATGGTGCATTTGCCTATGTAACCAATAATGGAACCGATACCGTTTCTATAATTAGCACTGCTACTAATACCATAGTGGGGACAGTCTCTGCTGCGTTTTTCCCACACGGGATCTCTGTTACTCCTGATGGGGGTAAGATTTATGTCACGTTTTTAACCGGGCCTTCGGTTAGGGTGTATAGCACGACCGCTCCTTATCCTCTGGTTGGCACAATGGGGCCTGATACTGCGTACACATATTCTTTTGGTTGTTTTATTCAGCCTGAGCGTGTGCTGGGTGATGCCGACCTGGATGGGGTGCTGGATGCGAATGATAACTGTCCAACAACGCCTAACCCCGATCAGGAAGATAAGGACTTGGATGGGGTCGGTGATGTCTGTGATAATTGTTTGGATAATTTTAATCCCGATCAGATGGATTCTGACGAGGATGGTATTGGTGATGCTTGTGATAACTGCATTGATGTGGCCAATCCGGGGCAGGAAGATGCCGATGGAAACGGGATTGGTGATGCTTGTGAGTTGGGAGATCAAGATGGGGATGGAGTCCCCGATGCAATTGATAACTGTCCTAATACGCCGAACGCAGATCAGTCTGATAAAGATCGTGATGGGGTAGGTGATGCTTGCGACAATTGCAAGGAAGTCGCCAATCCCGATCAGCTGGATTCTGACGGAGATGGAGTCGGTGATGCTTGCGATAATTGTGCTAATACGCCGAATGCAGATCAGTCTGATAGGGACATGGATGGTGTAGGAGATGCGTGCGATACCTGTGATCAGATAGATTCTGATGGTGATGGTGTAGGTGATGCGTGCGATAACTGTCCTAATACGCCAAACGCAGATCAGTCTGATAAAGATGGTGATGGTGTAGGCGATGTCTGCGACAATTGTAAGGAAACAGCCAATGCCGATCAGTTGGATTCTGATGGTGATGGTGTAGGGGATATCTGCGATAACTGTCTAAAGACCGAGAACGCAGATCAGTCTGATAAAGATGGTGATGGTATAGGCGATGCCTGCGACAATTGTAAAGAGA
>JBBTNS010000033.1:0-8027 GCA_038067655.1 Nitrospirota bacterium | reverse complement strand
AAGTGTAGAAGCTCAGGATACAGACCTAATCTGGCAGAGAAAACAGTTTTTCCTTAATTTGTCATTCCGGCAATGTTTCAGCCGGAATCTATTTTAATTGCTTACATTCGTAGATTTTTGTAAAGAATCCGGGTATATTCCCACGCCATGACGATTCTCTCTATTGTCGCTTGCGTAACGTGTATTTTTTTGCTGGGGTATCGGTTTTACGGACGGATTTTATCCCGTGAATTTGGGTTAGATAATAACAATCAAACCCCGGCCCATCTAAACCAAGACGGCATTGACTTTGTCCCAACCCCCGCGAAAGTTTTATTGCCACAGCATTTCTCGGCCATTGCGGCGGCCGGCCCGATTGTTGGGCCAATCTTGGCTGGACTCTGGTTTGGCTGGCTGCCCGTTTTGCTTTGGGTCATCGTGGGCAATATTTTTATTGGCGCAGCACACGATTTCGCCACACTCACTGCCTCTGTCCGGCACCGCGCACGCTCGGTTGCAGAAGTCGTCCGCGAGAATATGAGTAACCGCGCCTCGATTCTCTTTCTTATTTTTATCTGGATTGCACTCATTTATGTGATTGTCGCCTTTACTGATCTGACCGCGTCAACCTTTACCGCCTCTCAATTTGGCGGAGGCGTTGCAACATCTTCCGTGTTGTACCTTTTGCTCTCTGTTGGTATGGGAATCCTCATTAACCGTTTTCGCTTGCCACTTTGGGCAGTCACGGCCGTTTCCATTCCTCTGCTAGTCTTCTTGATCTGGGGCGGGCAAAAAATACCACTGATCCTCCCGGAACTCTCCTTTCTGACTCCCGCGCAAGGATGGGGCATTGTCATTTTAGTCTATTGTTTTATTGCGTCTATTTTGCCGATGTCGGTTTTGTTGCAGCCAAGAGGGTATCTGGGCGGCTATTTTCTTTATGGAACATTGTTTGTTGGAATGGTTGGACTCATATTTGGCGGCTATCAGGCGCATTATCCGGCGTTTATCGGGTTTACCAATCCCAAGGGAGATCCACTCTTCCCCATCTTATTTGTGACCGTTGCTTGCGGGGCTTGCTCTGGGTTTCATGGATTGGTTTGCGGCGGCACATCGTCCAAGCAGTTAGATAAAGAGCATGATGCGCATTCTGTTGGATATGGTGGTATGCTGTTGGAGGGGATGGTTGCCATGATCGCGTTGGCGACGATCATGATGTTTCCAAAAGGAGACCCGGCGTTAGCCCTCGGACCTACCGAGATTTATGCCAACGGGTTGGCGCATTTTGCGGGGGTTTTAGGGGTGCCTCCTGAAGTCGCGATTAGTTTTGGTCTTCTTGCGTTTGCGACCTTTGTGTACGATACATTGGATGTAGCAACTCGGTTGGGCCGATATATCTTTCAAGAGCTAACCGGATGGAATAACGCAATTTACGCAACATTGATTACGTTGGCCCTGCCCCTCTTCTTTTTATTAACGACGAAAGAGGCAGCCTATCTTAAGTTTTGGGCGATTTTTGGCGCAAGTAATCAATTGTTAGCGGCGTTGAGTCTCTTGGGTATTTCTGTTTGGTTGATTAAGGCCGGGAAGAACCCATGGTACACGCTTATTCCAATGGGGTTTGTCCTGGTGATTAATTTATATACATTGGCGAGGGTGATTACGCCCGTCTTCACGAAAGGCGAGATTGATACCATCAAAGTGGTGGCGGCGATTTTACTTACAATTGCGCTGTTGCTGCTTTTTGAGGCGTATCAGACTATAATACAATATAAGAGAAAACAAGTAGAATAAGGACACTCAGTTTTTCCCAAAAACAGAGCGTCACACAACAAATGTGTGTCCCTACTCTTTTTTTAAATCTCTGTTCTTATAGGGTTTGACTCTCAATAATTTTTTTGATAGAATCCCCGCCTTATTATGAAGAAAATAGCAAAAACAAAAGTATCGTCAGTCAAGACAGTAAAGAGTGTCGCCAAGGTGGTGAAGGCTTCTAAAAAAAGAGAAGTGCCAAAGAAAATAACTGTAGCAAAAGTGGTCAATACTGTTAAGGCCGTCAAGACTGTTAAAAAAACAGCAGTGCAGCCAGCCACTTCTAAGGCAAAAACAAGTTCAAAGACAAAAGTTGCTCCTAAAATCGCTGTTGCGCCCAAACTTAAAATAAAGGTTTCTGCAAAGAAAGCAACCAAAATCATGACAAAGACAACCCCATCAAAAATCATTTCAGAAATTCCAGCGGTGGTCGTTACAAAACCGGTCATAGATGTCCGATATTTAGAGATCAAAAAAATACTCGAGCAGCAAAAACGTGCTTTGCTTGTGGAGGCAGGTGCAACATTAGAAAGCACCCTAAATCCCGTTAGCGAAGGATTTCCAGATTGGACGGATCAGGCATCCGTTGAGGTTGATCAGAATTGTGTGTTGCGGCTTCGCGAACGAGAGCAGCATCTTTTAAATAAAATTGAAGATGCCATTGATCGGATTAATAGCAATACATTTGGTACTTGTGAAGTCTGTAGCGAAACCATCTCTATAAAACGGCTTAAAGCCCGCCCTGTAACCACTCTTTGTATCGAGTGCAAAACCAAGCAAGAAGTCGAAGAGAAAATGCGGCAATAGTCCGGCAGTAGAGCGCGCTCCTTCTTCAATCCAACCCTCCCCACCCCCAAAAAAAACAAAAAAGTTGCCGAGCCAGAATCATCTGGTGTATAATATTACCCTCTAGTAGAGGTGCAGGCAATTCTATAACAAATGGATGTCAAACCAAATGAATGAAAAAGAGATACTTGCTGCGTTAGGGACGGTTTTAGACCCCGCCCTAAGAAAAGATATTGTCACGCTCGGGTTTATTCAAAGCCTAAAGGTTGATTCCGGCCGCGTGATGTTTACGCTGGCCATCCCTTCCCCGCTTTTCCCCTCTAAAGAAAAGATGCGCGAAGAGGCCGAGTCGGTTCTTTCAAAAATTCCAGGGGTTTCCGTGGTCGAGATTAAGATGAAGACCGAGATTCAGGCGACCCCATCACGCGGCATTCCGGGGGTAAAACATATTGTCGCGATTGGAAGTGGAAAAGGGGGCGTGGGTAAATCAACCATTGCGGCGAATCTTGCGGCCATTTTCTCAGAATATGGCGCAAAGGTCGGGATGGTAGATGGCGATATCTATGGGCCTACGGTCCCCATCGTAATGGGTGCAAAGGATGCACAGCTTTCCCAGAACGAACGGGGCATTATCCCCATTGAGGCACACGGCATTAAGTTTATGTCAATGGGCCTTTTGTCTAAGGGTAGCGCGCCGCTCATTTGGAGAGGGCCCATGGCCCATAAAGCAATTCAAGAGTCACTTTTGCGCGTAGACTGGGGCGAGATTGATTATCTCTTTGTGGATATGCCTCCCGGCACGGGTGATGTGCATTTGACCCTTGTGCAAACCGTTCCGGTCACCGGTGCGGTCATTGTAACAACACCGCAAGATATCGGAATGACCATATCCCTAAAGACCTTTCGTATGTTCGAGCAGACAAAAGTCCCCGTGTTGGGATTGATTGAGAATATGAGTATGTATCATTGCCCCCATTGCGGAAAAGAGGACGATATTTTTGGGGCAAGGGTGGTTTCTGCCGAGGCGGAACGGCTTCGTGTTCCTTTCTTGGGGGCCATTCCGTTGAACAAGAAAGTACGCCAGTACGCTGATTCGGGCGTGCCATTGATTTTTGCCGATCCAATCGCTGCCGGTGTCTACGTTGATATCGCCGACAAGCTTGCCACAGAGATTTATGTTAGAAATTATAATAAACGAACTTTAATTATTGAAGAGGAGCCAGAAGAGGCCTCTGAATCCTTCTCGGTGTAATCATGTCAGAATATACAACGCCCATTGCCATTAAGAAAAAAGGAAACCATTCACTTCAAGTTTCCTGGGAGGATCAGCATGTCAGCATCTATAGCTTCCGGTATCTTAGGCAACACTGCCCCTGTGCGGGTTGTATTGAGGAATGGACCGGACAAAAATTGCTTGATCCGGAAGCGATTTCGCTCGATTTGATGTGTACTAAGGTTGAAACGACGGGAAATTACGCACTCTCTTTTTCATTTTCAGATCGCCATGACACTGGGATTTATCATTTTGATCATCTTCGGGCGATTTGCCCATGCGAATTATGTAAAGGAAAGCAAAAAAGTCTTCGCTTTTAGGGGGTCCATTATGAAATCCAACGAAAACGAAATCACGATTTCAGCCATTCTATTAGGCACTGACCGCTGTCAATTTACAGTCAATCGCCCGGTTATTTTAGCTGGAGGCAGTTTCCAGTTCCAGGATAAAAACAAGGCATCGGAATATCCGTTGGCCGAGCAAATTTTTGAGGTGAGCGGGGTTACTGCAGTCCAATTGGAAGGGTCTAAAGTAACTATTTCCCTGCAAAGTGGTATCAGTTTGCGAGAGGCCGGAAAAGAGGTCGGCAAGATTATTCGGGAATATTTAATTAGCGAGGCGGCTAGTTTTGAACAGGTGCTTTCGGAAGCCTCTGGAGGCGATAACGAGAAGCTTCGAATGAGAGTTCAGCGTGTTTTAGATACGCAGATTAATCCGGGGGTTGCTGGACATGGCGGAAAGATCAACCTGCTGGATGTGAAAGGCGATGCAATTTACATTCAAATGGCGGGCGGCTGTCAGGGATGCGGCCAGGCCTCGGTCACTTTAAAACAAGGGGTTGAGCGGGCGCTTCAGCAATATGTTCCAGAGATCAAGCATGTATTTGATACGACCGATCATGCCTCTGGGAAAAATCCCTATTACACCCCCTCGAAGTAAGGGGCACAGAGCCCCTGCGAGAATGCCCGGCCTCGTTGGGCCGGTAGGTTTTAGCGGTGGCCTTATCATTCTAACAGTAAGGTAAAAGATGGCAATTCTCGATGTTGCAAAATTAGGGAATCCGATTCTGCGGAAGCATGCAAAGCGCGTCACACTGGAAGAATCGCTCTCCCCAGCGTTCCAGAACTTTCTGGACGATATGATCCATACCATGCAGGAGTTAGACGGTGTGGGGTTAGCAGCACCCCAAGTCTTTGCGTCTAAACAGGCGATTGTCATTAGCGCGGATGCAAATCCGCGTTATCCAGATGCCCCAAATCTCTCCTTACTTGTCATCTTGAACCCCACCATTACTTTTTATTCTGAAGAAACACAGGAAGGGTGGGAGGGCTGTCTATCGCTGGATAACTTACGCGGGAAAGTGACGCGGTCTACGCAAATTCATGTGAATGGATTTACTCGCTTTATGGAGCCAATCTCGATGGACGCGGAAGGATTTCTCTCGGTTGTCTTTCAGCACGAGATTGATCACTTAAAGGGGACTCTTTTTGTAGACCGGATGAAAGATTTCTCGACGCTTTGTCATCTTGATGAGTACGACCTGTATTGGTCAAAGCGCGAGGTCGGCGCCCAAGCCGAATAAGGGCCCCGGTAGCCCTTTACTCGTAAACAACACCCTTTTCGCCTTGTACCACCTCGCCTATAATAAATACTTGCTTTCATCCAAATCCAGAGATTAAAACGGAGGAGTCCATATGCGGTTCATTAGGAGTTTCTTTCAAAGATTACATATTCTTGATCTTTATTTTCATTTACGGCCATGTAGTATATGTGTCCAGTCCCGGAAGTCCATGCCTTAGATAACACTCCTGTGCCTTGGCACCATTGAAGAAAACCGATGTTATTTTTTTATGGCGCGAGAAGAATGATGCAAAGTCGTTGCATACCAGCGAGTCTTTTTCAATATCCGAATCTAAACTGGTTGGGCGAGTGCACAATGCAAGGACATCCCAAAGCGCGATTTTCGCAGATTGTAAAACGCAAATCCGTTCCTCGTAGGAAAGCGCAGGCTTCGTGCCCACCAGCTCTCCTAAAATCGGCCAGAACAAATTACGCGGATGCGCGTAATATTGCCCCCTCTTCAGCGATTCTTTCCCCGGCATGCTTCCAAGGATCAACACCCTCGCCTTTGCGTCTTCAATCGGATCAAAGCAGCGTATCTGTGTCATGCTTTGTGTGAGGGACGATTTCCGTCCAAGCTATTGGTTAGAATACGCCCGCAGCCGGCGTTCCGGCCTCCTTAACCAAGGAGGGGAATTCCTTCCCTTGATAAGGGGAGGTTAGGTGGGGTGGAGCAATGGTTGCTACTCTCTTCACTTTACTCGTAAATAACGCCCTTTTCGCCTTGGACGACCTCACCCATAATAAAGGCCTTCTCGCGCAGACTCTTTAAGGTTGAAATTGTTTTTTCGGCATCTTTTGGATCAACAAACAAGACCATCCCGATCCCCATGTTAAATGTCCGAACCATCTCGTCCGTCTCAACACCGCCCTCTTTCTGCATGATCTTAAAAATTGCAGGTATCGGAAAACAGTCTTGATAAATAACCGCTCCGAACCCCTTAGGCAGGATTCTGGGAATATTCCGGGTCATGCCCCCGCCGGTAATATGCGCCGCACCCTTAATTTTGACCTTCTCTATCAAGGCTGAAAAAATCTTTGCGTATATTCGGGTGGGGGTCAACAGCGTCTCCCCAATCGGCTTTTTTAATCCGGGAAGCCGATCCGTCACGGACAATCCCATCTTTTCAAAAAAAATCTTTCTGGCCAGCGAATAGCCATTGCTATGCAAGCCTGAAGAGGGAAGGCCTATCAACACATCGCGGTGGGCAATTGCATCCCCAGTGATTCGCTTCTTTTTCTCAACCACGCCGACTGCAAATCCGGCGATGTCGTACTCCCCTTCCGGATAACACGAAGGCATCTCGGCGGTCTCGCCGCCAATTAAGGAACATCCCGACTGCTTGCATCCTTTTGCAATGCCTCGGACCACCTCAACCATTGTTTCTGGAGAAAGCTTGCCTGTCGCAAAATAATCGAGGAAGAAAAGCGGGGTTGCTCCCGATACAATCACATCGTTGACCGACATGGCCACCAGATCAATCCCGATGGTATCGTGCCGATTCATCATTTGTGCGATTTTGAGTTTCGTTCCAACACCATCGGTACTGGCCACTAAAATCGGCTCTTTTATTTTTTTCGATGAGAGAGAAAAAAGTCCCGCGTATCCGCCCAGACTCGTCATGACCGATTTTGAGAATGTTGCAGAAACGATGGGGCCAATTTTTCGAACGGCGACTTCTCCCGCCTCAATATCCACACCGGCACTTTTATAGGTAGCGTTTTTTGTCATACGAGAAGAGTATATGTCTTTGAAATACACTGTCAACCGGATTGTTCTTAAGGTAGTGGGTCACTTTGAATTCATTCTCAGTGATGCGACTCCCATTCGGTGTCATTCCGGCAATGTTTAAGCCGGAATCCGGTGGTTTTTAGATTCTGGATTCCCGATAGAGACATTCGGGAATGACAGATTATTTTCAAAAATGAGTCACTACCCCTTAAAGAGGAGTGGCGGTGATAACAATGTTCAAGAGATAAGTACCTGTCCAGTCCCATGTGGTAATATTCCCATTCGTAGTTGGCCGCTGTTTTTGGCAAGGGAGAGGATGGGCGGCCAGTTAGAATCACTTCAGAAGGAGAAAAGATATGAGTGAAGTTCACGCTCGGGCAAGAACAACACCAAGGATCCGTCTTGAAATTAAATCTTCTACCGATTCAATGAATGTTTTGGCGAAGCGCTATCATATCAGTCGGCTCACGGTGCGCAAATGGAAACGCAGAGAAAGTCCAGAGGATCGCTCGCATCGTCCGCATCGGCTGAGTACGACTTTGACGGCGGAGCAAGAGTCGGTTGTTATGGAAGCGGCTCCGATAAAAACATTCAAGGCGTATGAACCTGGGTTTGTGCACGTGGATATTAAATATCTGCCGCAGATGCCGGGTGAGACCCAAAGGCGGTATTTGTTTGTTGGGATTGACCGAGCCACGCGATGGGTGTTTTTACATATTTATACTGACCAAAGTGAGAGCAGCAGCACCGACTTTTTAAGGCGTTTGAAGCTATGAATGATAAAGTAAAGTAGGCCCACTTAGAGGGGTTTCGATAAAGCAAAAT
>JBBTNS010000032.1:0-9185 GCA_038067655.1 Nitrospirota bacterium | reverse complement strand
GTCCTGGTCGCGTGGGAGGATGGCACCCCCGGAAATAGGGACATCTTTCTGGCCCAATTCGAATAGGGGCCTGTTGTAGGGGCGACCGGCCGGTCGGAACGCCGACTGCGGTCGCCCCTACGACATACGGAAAATGGGGTCTTCGTAAATTGCTCATCCAATAAACGCATCAGCAACACATTCTCTAAATCCGCTTCGCTCGACTCGTAATAATACGATGACCGCGAAAGACCCATTCAAAACACAAATCACGACGTGAGCGAGCATTTTTATTCTTGGATTTTCGATCATGCTCGATTTAACCGGGATTACGCAGTAGAGAATTGGAAGGGGTATTCTTCCGCGTCGTCCGTCATTCCGGCGAAGGCCGGAATCTAGGATTCACTGAAGTTGCAGGGACTGGATTCCGGCCTTCGCCGGAATGACGAAGCGGAAGAAGAATGCCGGACGCCCCATCCCTTATTGCCACGCATTAGAATCTTGTCCCTCAATCTAACCCTTGTATCCCTATCGCGCAATCTGGGTTTAATTCGTTTGGACAGCGGTTTTTTTCAGTCGAACATTCAAGGGATTGAGATTTGCGAACGAGAGTATCAAAGTGTATTGTGGTCGAAAGCAAGACGAATATTTAGCGGTGATCTTTCCTTTGGGAAAGTGTCGCCATTATGGGAAGATGATCTGTTCCATCAACTTGGGGCAGGACAAAAGATTCGAGTGCGCTCCATTTCTTTGTAAATAAGATGTGGTCAATGCGTATTCCAGACCAGCGGACCTTTTTTGTGTATCCTAATCCGAACCCGGCCTCTGAATAGGCATTATCAAAACCAGACCAAAATTGCCGATAAAGTGTGCTGTCGGCAGGCGTATTGAAATCGCCCATCACAATCAGGGGATGCGGCGTTTGATCCACCCATTCGCGGGCGACTTTTGACTCATAGGCCCTCATCGTGATTTTATCTTTCATCTCCGGAGGGTTTAACCATCGTCCTTCTTTTAAGAGTTGGATTGCTTCTCCGACTCGAAGATGCCAGAGCGAACTTGCCATATGTCGTAATCCGAAAAGAACGCCCTCAAGGCCCTCCCGTGGCGTTTCTAAGTGGAGATTAACCACATAAAGGGGGCCTTGGTCTGTCTTGAGATGATAGCGAACAATTAGGCCACTTCCAGATTGTTTCCATATCTTCGTCGCATCGTAAACCTCTACTTTGATAATCGGAAAACGACTCAATAGACAAAGATTGTTATGCCCCAATGCGGTATGCCAATCAGAGTCGATCAGTCCTTTCTCCTTTACGGTCTCGTCCAGACGACACTCCTGAAGCGCAATAATGTCCGGCTTTTCTCTTCGAATGAGGGCGAAAAAATCAACAGGGTTGTGTTTATTTGAGTTTCCCATGTTAAATGAGAGAACCCGTATGCGAGGGGCAGTGGCCTCTCGATCCAAGAAAAAATGAGCGGGGATAGAAAACTGCATGATTGGGAAAGTAAATACAATGAACGCAAAAACAAGTGGCGGCAGAGATCGGCGTGAGAAAACAAGACAAAGTGGTGGGAGGAGAAGTAGCGGAACACCCCAAATCCATCGCGGGCCAAAGAGGAAGAGAACACCAACGGATGCCCGATCACCAACGCCCCACAAAAGAGCCCAGATGACAATAAGAGAGAACAGATAGAGCCTGGAGATGCTAAATAGAAATCGTTCGCCTGGCATGGCTCTCTGTTCATTCATATATGGATCGCGTTGTGGGTACTTCTTTAGTCATCATCGCCTGAGGATACACTAACTGGTTTTTGGCTGTAAACAGATCGCAATGAGGAGGGGGCGTTCGCAACATAAAAGAAAAAAATAAGAATGATTGACAAGATAAAAAAGGAATGATATAAGCAATGGCCGCGTTGCTTGAATAAGCGTTTTTATTATGGAGGTTGTTGCGATGAAAAGAGGTCTCTTTTTAATTTTCTCTTTCCTTTTTGTTTTGTCTACGCATGCCGATGCGAAAGATCCATGGGTTGGATACGCTGCTGGCGGCTATAATGGAAAGATTCTTGTTTTTGAACTTCCTTCGCTGAATTTGCTGAAAGAAGTTCCGGCAGGGGTAGATCTTCGGGGCCCAGTTCTGAGTGGCAACAAAGGGGGAAATAGCAATGGCACCCCTGATGGAAAGATGCTTTATGCCGTAGATAAGGCCGCCAATAAGGTGGTCTTCTTCGATCTGGCTTCGGGAAAGGTGAGTAAAACGGTTGATCTTCCGGCCGGGTTTGGTCCTGGCAACCTTGATATTTCGCCCGATGGAAAATCACTTTGCGTCGCCGGGGAGCTTTCCGGGAAGATTGCAAAGGTGGATACCGCTTCTGGAAAGGTTGAACCGCTTGCCGTTGGGAAGAACCCGGCGGCTCCTGCCTTTGCGGCCATTACACGCGATGGCAAAACCTGCTTGGTTTCCGATTATACAAATAATGTGATCTGGGTTGCTTCAATGAATCCATTTAAGATTGAGAAATCCGTTCCCTCAGGCGGGGATAATCCGTTTGGGATTGCCACAACGCCGGATGGCAAATGGGCATTGATCTCTAATCAATTTTCCGCAAATATGGCATTTCTTGATATTGCTTCTATGAAAGTGACGAAGTCACTGAAGACGGCAGCTGTTCCGATTCATGCTGTTGTGGACTCAAAAGGGCAATTTGCTTATCAGTCGGCCTTCTTGGGAAGCGTTGTGAAGAAGATTGATCTTGCTAAGCAGGAGGTTGTAGACACGTTTGCGGTCAAGTCTCGTCCCGGAAACTTGGGGCTTTCTCCTGATGACAAATTACTTTTTGTGTTAAATAAATATTCGACTGGCCAATTTGAGGCAGTCAAGGCGAAGGTAGGGCCGGGGGGGGTCAACCCAACGAATATTCAGGTAATTGATACGGCTTCTGGAAAGACCGTTTCTCACAAGCCTGTTTTGGGCGAACCGTTTGGTTTGGCGGTGGCTGCGGCGGCTGTGATCAAGGATGGGTCGTTGGGTGCTGGAAAACCGGCTGTTGTTGCAGGGCGGGAGATTGATCTGCCTGCCAAGAAAAATGTAAAGGTTTCTTATGGTCCAGCCAAACCGCATAAACCGGGTGTGTTTGATGGGGCTGCCGGGCAGGAGGTTTATCTGAATGCGTTTAGTCATCAGTTTGCCCCAAATGAGGTGAATGTTTATAAGGGGGAGACCATCAAGGTCGTCTTGCAGAATATTGATGAGAAGGGTGCAATGATTGACAATCCAGATGTCGTCCACGGATTTACGATCAACGGCTATCCCGATCAGACGCAAGTTTTGTTGCCGCGAGGCGTTGCCGCGACAATTGAGTTTGCTCCTGATAAGGCCGGTACATTCCATTTTTATTGTAGTAATTTCTGCGGCTCTGTCCACACAGAAATGCGCGGAAGATTTATCGTCGAATAACTTTCAAGGAGGGTTGAGATGAAGCAGTTAGTGGCTATTTTTATTCTTTTTGTTGTGAGTGTGGTTCCTTCTTTTGCCCAAGATAAGAAAGAATTTATGACCGCAGATCAGATTTTGGCGATCCAGGCGTTCAAAGGGAAGCAGGTCACGAAGAAGGGAAATGCGGCGCACGGACGTCAGATTTATTCCTTTTATTGCACCCCTTGTCATGGAATGGAAGGAAAAGGAGATGGACAGCTTGCGAAATTGCTAGATCCGAAACCGCGTAATCATACCGATGGTAAAGGGACGCGTCCCGGGGATGGGATGAACGACCGTACCGATGAACAACTTTTTAAGGCCATTACGGTGGGTGGGCAGGGCATTAATAAGTCGGTGAATATGCCGGCGTGGGGTCATGTGATCTCTGAAGAGGGGCGATGGAATTTAATCGCGTATATGCGCTCCATTGCAAATCCTCCCTATGTTTCAAAATAAAGAGGGATTAAAAGCGTTATTGTAGTCGTTATTGTGGCGGCAAGCAGCGTGACTTTTCTTGTTTAGAAGTGGTACACTTAAAAAATGCGCTTAATCTTTAGAGCCGGTCTGCATCTTTTTTTATTTCTAATCGGGTCTTTTCTCTCCATTATTTCACTGCCAGTTGATGTCTTTTCCCAAGAGGCAACGGGAAGGCATATCTTCGAACATTACTGTGCTGTTTGTCACGGTGTAACTGGCAAGGGAAATGGCATCAATGCAAAATTCTTAGACCCTCATGCGGCAGATCTGACGGGGGATGATATCATTGGTCGAACGGATCAAGAGATTTATGATGTAATCCTGAAGGGCGGCGCTGGCGTGGAGTTGGCTCCGACAATGCCAGCTTGGGGAAAGACATTTTCCCCTGATCAAATTAACTTGCTCGTTTCTTATGTGAGACAACTTCAAAAAGGGGCGCCGCAGCCTGCTGGCGTTCGGCTTTCTGACTTGGGTACAGATGAAAAGGGACAATGTCGGGTTTGTCATCTTCAAAAAGGAAAGGCGAAACAGATTGCGCCAAACTTGGGCCATGAGGGATCCAAATTCCATAAAGAGTGGCTTTACAAATTTCTGAAAGACCCCAGCCGAATTCGTCCGGTTGGTTTTATTCCGTTGACGAAGGCAAAAATGCCAAATTTCAATTTGAGCGATGAAGAAGCGGGGGCGCTGACAGCTTACCTGATGTCGCTGAAGGAGGATCGCTTTTCGGATATTGGTGAGTTAGATCGTTCCGAGAAGGCAGTCTCAGAAGGGGAGACTCTTTTTTCTGAAATATATGGTTGTGATGGGTGTCATAAAGTTTCTGCAAAAAGTGAAGGCGGGATTGTTGGGCCGAATCTTTCTCCGGTAGCTTCTCGTCTGAAGCCAGCGTGGATTTATGCGTGGCTGAAGAATCCGCAATCAATTCGTCCTGACTCTCCTATGCCAAATTTTGGTTTTCCGGAGGCCGATATTCGTTATCTGATGGCCTATATTTTAAGTCTTGGAAAAGACGCAGCTGACGCTCCAGAGGCCGTTTCCAATAGCGAGATGATTGAAAAGGGGAAGGGGTTGGTCGAGAAGAAAAATTGTCTCTTTTGTCACACATTAGAGTCTCCGGCGGTGGCGGTTTTGCAGCCGGTATCTGTTTCTGTGAAGAAGTAGTTGATTTTAACGATTGCGGTCGGGTAATCTCCGCCGAAGTCAGAAAGGGATTTAAGATGTTGCGTAGTCTATTTTTTGTGTTGATGGGTTTGTTATTTGTTTCTGTCAATTTATCTTTTGCGGATGAAGCAGAGGCGCTAAAACCGGTTCCTAAAGAGTATGCTGGTAAGCATATGCCCAAGGGCTGGTGGACGGATCCAAAGATTATTGAGGAAGGAAAGAAGTTATTTGAAACCGCAAAGATTGAGTTCGAGTATCGTCGTGAGCCTGTGAAAGTTGAAAAAGGCTGCTTAACCTGTCACGAGATTGATAAGGCCAAAGATGCCCCGAAACAGCGTGGTGCGCGTGATTTCCGTGCTGCAAAAAAAATAAATACGTATTCGGATAGTTATTGGTTTTGGCGGGTTTCAGAAGGGGTGCCGAAATCCAAGATGCCAGCATGGAAGAGTAATCTTTCAGAGGATCAAATTTGGAAGGTGATTGCTTATGAACACACATGGTCGCATGATATGAAACCTGCGGAGCATAGTCATTAAAAAAGGTATTGCTTTTTTAAGGCGGATAGTTTAGTGTCCGCCTTCGCAATATGAGAGAGACTGAATGAAAAAGACGATCTCCTTATCACTATTGATCCTATTGGGCTTTGCGTTCTCAGCGTATGCTCAGGGGAGCGGGATTCCGGACTACAGAGACCTTCCGCTTATCGGAAGTCGTAATGCTGTCTGGATCATTGCCCAGGTCCATCTGCTTTTTGCCAGCTTTGTCCTTGGAATTCCAATGTTTGCGCTAACGTGCGAATTTATTGGATACAAAACGGGTAATACGCGTTATGACAAGTTGGCCAAGGAGTTTACGAAACTTTTGACCGCTTCGTTTGGAACGACCGCGATGTTTGGCGGTATCTTGGTCTTTCTCCTGTTAGTTTTATACCCTAAATTTTTTAGTTATCTCACTGAGGTTTTTTATCCAACCTTTCTATTTTACGCCGCTTTGTTTATCGTTGAGACCATTGTCCTTTATATCTATTGGTATGGTTGGGAGGCGATGCAGGGGCATAAGAAACTGCACCTATTTTTGGGCTTTTTGCTGAATGTGGCGGGTGTATTGATCATGTATACCTCAGACGCATGGCTTTCTTTTCAGGCGTCTCCTGTCGTGCTTGCCCCGGAAGTGACTGGCTGGGATCGAGTTTGGGCGGTGATTCATAACCCGACTTGGAATCCGGTTAACATTCATCGTCTCATTGGGAACATTGTTTTTGGCGGATTTATGTGCGGCGCGTACGCGGGTGTAAAGTATTTGTCCGCGCAGACGCAAGAGGAACGTGAACATTACGACTGGATGGGCTATGTGGGGAATTTTATCGGCATTTTTGGATTGTTGCCATTGCCCTTTGCCGGTTATTGGTTGATGCGCGAGATTTATGAATATAACCAGCAGATGGGCATTACGCTGATGGGCGGATTTCTTTCGTGGCTTTTTATTTTACAAGCTGTTTTGATTGGAACGCTTTTTTTGGGCGCAAATTATTATCTGTGGCAGGGATTGCTCCGCAGAACGTCTGATGGGATGAAGTATAAAAAATATATCACGATTATGTTGGTGACGCTTCTTGGTTGCTTCATGGTCTGGATGACACCGCATTCTCTGGTTGCTTCGGTGGAAGAGGCCCGCAAGATGGGCGGATCGCATCATCCGATCCTTGGAGTCTTTGGCGTGATGTCGGCAAAATTGACCGCTGTTAATATCATGATCTTAACGACGTTTATCAGCTTCTTGCTGTATTGGCGCGCAAGTCA
This sequence comes from Nitrospirota bacterium, assembly GCA_038067655.1. GTDB lineage: Bacteria > Nitrospirota > Nitrospiria > SBBL01 > SBBA01 > JACPZM01. The sequence goes on along the minus strand of JBBTNS010000032.1, from coordinate 2,287 downwards.
GCAAGTGGTCGTTTCGTGGGCCAAGGCCGCAAAGATTTTTGAGGTGATCCTTTTTATATCGGTTATTATTGGCGTGATCTGGCTGGGGGTTTACGGCTATTTTGTTCCGGCAGTGGTTCGGGTCAATATTCTTTCTGTGACACAGGTGTTGCTCGTGCTTTTTGTGCTGGTTAGTATTTCTATCATGACAACCCTTCTATTGAAAAATGCAAAAATGACTGGCGTGATGAAATGGGGGAATATGACCACCAGCTCCCAATATGCGCTGGTCTTAAATGCCGTGATGGTCGTTTTGCTAATGACGATGATGGGGTATGCCCGTTCAGCCTCGCGCGTGCATTGGCATATTTATGGGGTGATGCGAGACGCTTCTCCCTACGCCTTTACTCCTGCATTGGGGCCTGCCGCTGCGGTGATGTCGCTTTGTGCCTTTATTTTTGCTGCTTTTATTTGTTTTATTTTCTGGCTTAGTGCGCTAGCCGATAAGAAGCCGAAGGTGGTCATTCAGGGAGAAGTAGAGGCCGTGGTTCATGCGCCGTCATCTTTCCCTCGTGTGGCTGGTTTTGTTGTTGCTGTTTTGTTGGCTTATACCGGGCTTGCTTTTTCTTTGCCACAGCGGGTCTCGATGCCGCCAGTTGAAGAAAAGCTAGATCTTACAACAATTAAATCGGGTAAAGATTTGGCTGCTGTTGGAAATAAGATATTCTTTGGAAAAGGGCAGTGTGCGCTTTGTCACACGATTGGAGGGCATGGCGGTCGTTGTCCGAATCTTGAGGGGGCAGGCGCACGGCTTACGCGTCAATTTATCTATGAAACATTAACACAGCCGAAGTCTTATGTTAAGCTAGACTTTGATCTTCCCGATCCAAAGCCGTTTGCTGCGGAGATGCCCACAATCAATAAAGACCCGATTGGCTTGAACCCGCAGGAGTTATTGACTGTCATTTCGTTTATTCAGAGCCAGGGTGGGAAAATAACGGTCAAACCGGAAGAGTTGGCAACAGCCGTAGCAGGACAAGATAATCCTTTGCCTGAGATGCCGTCTGATCCCACACTTTTGCCAGAAGGAGACGGGGTTGTTTCTGATGGAGATGGCGCTCCAGCGGATGCCGTTCCGGCTCTTGCAACGTCGACTCCTGGAGTGGGTTGAGCAAAAAGACTGTTGTTATTGTTTTTTTGTTGAGTATTGTTTTGGGTGTTGTTGCTTTGCGTTTGGGTTTGTTTCCGGCGACCAGCGGCAGTCGCAGCTTGTCTCGTCCCGCTGGGGCGGGAGCGGAGATATTTTATGGGAAGGGCCGGTGTGGAATATGTCACACCATTGGGATTGTCCGCGGTGGAAAGTGTCCTAGTTTAGATGGGGCCGGGAGTCGGTTAATGAAGGCGTTTATTTATGAGGCCATGACAGCCCCTTCTGCATATATACGACTTGATTTTAGTTTGGCAGAGCCGAAAGAATATTCGGCAAAAATGCCGGCGGTGAATGTTGTGCCGATTGGGTTGACGGAAGAAGAGATGGAGCAGGTCATTTTATTTATTCAGGAACAGAAGTAGGGTGCCATAAGAGTGCACGTCTGTATGACTTATTTTTTAGGATAGCGCATTGGAAGAAGATTTAAAAAATCAGAGTGAGAGATCGGGAGTGAATCCAGGGCTAAAGGTTCTTGGCTGTTGGGTCGTCTTTTATCTTTTCTTGAAGTTTGTGGTTAATCCACCACTGCCTTCTAGCGTGATCTTCATGTATATGAGTCTTGTCGTCGTGGGTGGCCTGACCTTTCTCGCTTTGTTTCATGATATTGGGCAGACGATCTTTGATCCAATCTTTGCATTTATTGGTGGCGGGGTAGGTCATCCTGTAGCAAAGATAGCGCGGTTTGTTGTTTTGACTGCCATTCCAATTCTTGTTTGGTGGAACGCCTATGGACGAATGGGGACAAATGTGCAAGCCCCATTAGAGCAGCGTGTTATCCATCCGGCACCGCCGGGAGAGGCGATGGGGCTAAATAATCCGTTTTCTAAGCATGGCGGGGATGAGGCTGAAAAGCGCATACATATAGAGGAAGGCCGACAGATTTATTTTAAGAATTGTGTGTTTTGTCACGGCGATCTGCTTGATGGAAAGGGGATTTTTGCAAGCGGACTAAACCCGCCTCCAGCAGATTTCCAAGATCCTGGAACCATTGCAATGTTGCAAGAATCCTATCTGTTCTGGCGTGTCAGCACCGGCGGAATTGGTTTGCCAAAAGAATCAACCCCATGGAACTCGGCCATGCCACGTTGGGAACTGATG
>JBBTNS010000031.1:0-12173 GCA_038067655.1 Nitrospirota bacterium | reverse complement strand
TTCAGGATATCGCTGGCTGTCGCATCATCGTTTCTGATATATTGGAGCAGGACGATGTTTTAGAAAAATTGGGCAGGCTCTTTCCTAAAAACAGGATTGTAGATCGCCGTTTGAAACCCAGTTTTGGATATCAAGCGGTGCATGTTATTGTGGAGGTCGTGGGTTATCCTATTGAGATTCAGGTTCGCACAACATTACAACATGCTTGGGCAGACTATTCTCAAACGCTGTCGGATATATTAGATCCTCAAATCAAATACGGTGGGGGACCGAGTACAATGAGTGAAGGCCTTATGGAGTATTCTACTGGCATTCAGGAAATAGAAGCACTTGAAAAGAGTACCCTTATCGCAATTAAAGAGACTGACGGCTTTGAACGATTGTCGCTAAAACAGAAAATACAATCTCTGAATGTTATAAAGCAGAATATAATTATAAGTTTAACCCATGCTAAAGGCCGTACTGAAGGATACCAATTCGGATTTAAAAAAGGGTACGAAAAGGGAAGGGAGGAGTTCGATGATTTTCTTAATTGAATATGATCCGCCGCAAGGCAAACTAATACTATTTGAGCAGTTTCAGAAAGAGGAATGGACTCGTGCTCAGGATAAACGACTGGAGATTGAACTAGACTTAAATCGGAGAGGCATTAATCACGAGGTTGTCATATTAGAGGCAAACTGTGAAGCTGATTTGCACAAAACACATCAGCGCTATTTTCGCAACACCACTGAAATTCTAAACCAAATGATAGAGGCCGTCAAAGCGGCCTAGCCCATGGGTGCCAATCTATCTAATTTACCCAATAAGCATTTTGATCTTGTTGTTATTGGGGGCGGGATCACTGGATGCGGCATTGCGCGGGAAGCGCGTCTGCGGGGCATTTCCGTTGCCCTATTTGAAAAAGGGGATTTTGCCAGCGGTACCTCCGGCAAGACCTCTTCTCTTGTTCACGGCGGAATTCGTTATCTATCACAAGGGGCGATTGGCCTCGTTTCCGAAGCAGTCAAAGAGCGATCCACACTGCTGAAGATCGCGCCCCATCTTGTTGCCCCTCTTCCATTTCTCTTTCCCATCTATCAGGGACGATCCTCGAAAAGAATAACTGTTGAAATCGGAATGACGCTCTACGACAAGCTCGCGGGGAAAAACGCGATGGGTGCGCATCGGTTTCTCTCTCCGGCACAAACTAAGTTTCTAGAACCCAATCTCTCATCTACCGGATTGCAGGGCGCGGCGTTTTTTTGGGATGCTCAGATGGATGATGCCCGTCTTTGTTTGTCCACGCTTCTTTCTGCGGAGAAACAAGGAGCGGAAGTTTACAATTATACAGAAGTGGTCAGTCTGATTCGGCACGGTGGAAAGGTCTGCGGCGTTCGGATTAAAGAGGTTTCAACCGGCAAAGAATATGAGGTGGACGCGGGAGTTGTGGTTAACGCGGCCGGGGCATGGGTTGATACGGTCTGCAAGATGGAGGGAGATGCATCACTTCATGTCCGCCCAACAAAAGGAATTCATCTTGTCATGCCAAAGGTGACCGAGAAACACGCGATTGTGCTTCCGGGGAAAGAAAAAGGGCGCATTTTCTTTGTGATGCCGTGGCAAAATCAGACGTTACTTGGAACAACCGATACCGACTATGTCGGCAGTCCCGATCACGTCGCTTCCGATGAGGAAGAGGTGAAATCGCTCATCAGTGAAGCATCGGAATTTCTTCCGATTGTGGGTCAGGAGAAGATTCTAGGACGATTTGCAGCGCTTCGTCCATTGGTTCATAGCCGATGGAAAAGTCCATTGGCTATCTCCCGAAAAGAGAAGATTACCTGGACAAAAGGAGGCATGCTGGTTGTTGTTGGAGGAAAATTCACACTCTTTAGGAAGATTGCAGAACGTGTGGTTGACGCTGTTTTGAAGGCCCATCCGGCGCTCTTTTTCTCGAAAAGGCCAGAAACGGAACCGTTTATTGATGGTGCCCCTTCCGAACCCATTCATGCTTATATTCGACAAGAAAGTGAGCGAAAAGACCTGCCGCTGCCAGTGAGTACAGAACTGCTCACGCATTTAATTCGCACATACGGGACGAATTATCAAGCGGTATTAGAGTGTGCAAGTTCCGATCCCGCATTATTAAAACCGATCACGGCATTGGGACACCCGATCATGGCTGAGATTTCGTATGCAATTTCACATGAGCATGTGCTGCATCTTTCCGATTTTATGCTGCGTCGAACCCGATTAGCGCACGGGCGTTATCAAAGCAATCTGCCTTTAATACAAAAAATTGTAAAGAAGATGGGTGAGGCGTTAGGTTGGAGTTCGGAGCAGATGTTAAAAGAGCTACAGGCTTATTTGGCGGAAAGCTCATAGCGGCACATTGCGATGGATCGGATTCATGAGATCGCATTTTTGGTGTTAGGAGCGTTGGCTGTTGGTGGAACGCTCCTTTTGTCTCATCCGGTGCTTGCTACGGTCGGAGTTTCTTTCTACCGAACCAACGGGCTGGTTTTCCTCATTACTTTCTTGTTGGGGCTGATTATTGGCGTCCCGTCTGTTTCTTCCGGAACATTTTCTCTCTCTTACTCTGCGTTTTTTTATCTCACTTCTCTTCTAATTCTCTTTTTTTACAATCTTAGGGTTTGGTTTCGGAATCCTTATTCTAGTACTGTTTTGCTGGTTGGCTCCTTTCTTTTTGGTACGACCGGCCTTTTAATCTCCTTAAAAGATTTCATTTCTGCCGGAACCCCTCCGTTTTTGTTCTTCTTGATTGCTGCGCATACCGTGATTGGGAGTTTGTTATTGGGGGCGGGCACATTGGCAATGCTGCTAGGACATAGCTATTTAACACGCCCCTCGTTGTCTATTGTCCCGCTGATGTCGTTTTCAAAATTATTTATGGGATTGGTTTTCCTGGAAGGATTCGTTGCCATTTTTTATCTGATACTCGCGTCAGAATCTCAGATGGTGATGAATGCGATTTTGCTTCATTCTTTCGAGGGGCTTTATTTATGGATTCGCTTTTTGGTCGGCATTTTCGGCCCGATGGTTCTTGCGCCAATGATTATAAAAACGGTGCAGGAGCGGGCAACCATGTCTGCGACGGGACTTCTTTACATTGCAATGCTAATGGTCATCATGGGCGCGCTATTCTCGCGATTTTTCATCTTGATTGGCGCCCATTTTATATAGGTCTTAGCGGACGGCGTAATGCTTCGCAGGGCCACCGATGTCGTCATCCACGCGAAGCATTACGCCATCCGCCAGGACCGCCGTCCGCTAGGACCTATCGCGTGACAGCGCCTTCCGAAGCCGATGAAACTGACCGGGCATATTTTGCCATCACCCCTTTTGTGTACCGGGGCAACGGCGGATGCCAATGCTCGCGCCGCTTGGCCAATTCCACATCAGAGACTTCTACGCGAAGTTCCCGTGCTTTAATATCAAATGTAATCAGATCGCCATTTTGCACAAGGGCAATCGGCCCGCCCACCGCGGCCTCCGGCGCAACATGACCCGCCATCAAACCATGCGTCGCACCCGAAAAACGGCCATCGGTCATTAACGAAACTAAATCGCCCAGTCCTGCCCCGCCCAACGCCGCAGTCACCGCCAACATCTCACGCATGCCGGGGCCTCCTTTTGGCCCTTCGTATCGAATCACGACGACATCACCTGATTGAATCTGGCCCGATTGAACTGCAAGAAATGCCGCCTCCTCGCTATCAAACACGCGCGCCGGCCCTTGATGGTAAACGCGTTCATGCCCCGCAACCTTTACAACACACCCTTCTGGAGAAAGATTGCCTTTCAAAATCACCAGCCCGCCAGAAGTTTTAAGCGGATTGGATAACGATCTGACGACCTCCTGCCCCGCAGTCTCTTTGGCCAATTTTGCCTCTTCGCCAATCGTCTTGCCGCTGACCGTCATGATATTCGGGTGAAGCAATTTAGCATCTAATAATCGTTGGGCAAGTAATCTAACCCCGCCCGCCTTGTAAAGATCGGTTGCGACAAATCTTCCTCCCGGCTTTAGATCGGCCAATAATGGGGTCTTTGCGCTAATCCGATCAAAATCGGAAATATCCAAGACAATATCCATCTCACGCGCAATGGCCAGAAAATGCAATACAGCATTCGTGGACCCCCCCGAGGCCGCCACCGATGCAATCGCATTTTCAATGGCCTCTTTCGTAATAATGTCGCGCGGCGTAATATTTTTCTTCAGCAGTTCGATCACTTGCCGCCCCATTTCGTAGGCCGTCTTTTCCTTGTCCGGGTCTTCTGCCGGAACCGAGGCGGTGCCCATGTAGGAAATCCCCAAAACCTCCATGGCCATGGCCATGGTATTGGCTGTGAACTGGCCGCCGCAGGCCCCCGCACCGGGACAGGCATGATTCTCAAGGTCGCTTAATTGCGCCTCCGAAATTTTTCCTTTGGCAAACGATCCAATCGCTTCAAAGACATCCTGAATCGTTACATCGTGTCCTTCAAATTTTCCAGGCGCGATGGACCCGCCATAAAGCATGAGCGACGGGAGGTTCAGACGGCAAAGTGCCATCACGGTTCCGGGGATGGTCTTATCGCAGCCAGATAGCGCGACCACGCCGTCAAAAAGATGCCCACGGGCGACCAACTCAATCGAGTCGGCGATCACCTCGCGGCTAATGAGAGATGCCTTCATCCCTTCTGTTCCCATGGCGATGCCATCAGAGACGACAATGGTATTGTATTCGACCGGCGTTCCGCCCGCGTCGCGAATGCCTTTCTTGACGAATTCGGCCAAGCGGCGCAAATGAAAATTACAAGGGGTGACCTCTGACCATGTGTTGGCAACGCCAATCATCGGCTTGGCCAAGTCGGCATCGGTCAATCCATTCGCTTTGAGCATTGCGCGCGCACCGGCGCGATCCGGCCCATCCGTTAAAACACGACTTTTATGCTTTAAATCCATTTTGTTTTCTCCTATCAATTGATAAAAAATATAAACGTGTATAACCCCTTTGTTTATTGATGTCAAATCGAAATAGAGAAAGGTGCTAGATTGTAGTAATAGGCCACTTGCGAAGAAGGCAAAAAGTGTGGAATATACGCTTAATAAGCTTTGAGATGGCATGGAGAACGATCAAATGTCTAATCTTCCTAAAACGGCCGATGTTGTTGTGATTGGAGGCGGAATCATCGGTGCGGCCGTCGCGGCATTTTGTGCAAAATGCGGCGCTTCAAATGTTGTCCTGATTGAGCGAAACGCTCTGCTCGGATCTGAATCCACCGCAAAAAACGCGGGAGGGGTGCGTGCCCAATTCGCCTCCGAATCCAATATTCGCTTCTCTCTGAAAAGCATAGAGATGCTGGAACAATGGGAAACTGCCTTGGAAGGACATAACCCGCACTACCAGCAGATTGGCTATCTCTTTTGTACATCCAACGCACAGCAGATGGAGGAATTTAAAACGCGCGTGGCACTGCAAAATAAACTCGGTGTTTCTGCACGGCTACTTACGCCTAATGAGATAAGAACAATGCTCCCGTATATTTATGCCGACGACCTCGTTGGCGGAACATTCTGTCAACAAGACGGGATTATCGAGACAGCATCGCTCCTGGCCGCTTATGAAAAGATGATTCGACATCATGGCGGGCAGATTTTTACAGAGACAACCGTGACGGGAATTGAAACATCCAATAGCCGTGTGCGTGGCGTTTTAACAAATCGTGGGCGAATTGCCACGGAAAAAATTGTGAATGCGGGAGGGGCATGGGCATCAAAAATCGGTCAGATGGCCGAAGTGTCCATTCCGATATTTCCCTGGCGGCGGCAGGTGATTGTCACACAGCCGCTTCCCCTTGCCGATCCTTTTCCAATGCTCGTGGACGCTGATACCTGCATTTATATGCACAAGGAATCGGGTGGCATTCTGATGGGGTGGGCTGATCCAAACCAGCCCAAAGGCTTCTTATCCGGTATGGACGAAGATTACAATATTGCGATGATTGAGAAGGCAATCCCCCGTCTTCCCCTTTTGGAAAAGGCTCAGATTCTGACCGCATGGGCAGGCTTCTACGAAACAACCCCCGATCATCACGCAATTTTGGGTGAGACAAAAACTTTGCAGGGTTTCTATATCGCAGCCGGTTTTTCCGGTCACGGCGTGATGCACTCCCCTGCCACGGGGCAGGTCATGGCAGAAATAATCGTCAATGGACTCGCCGAAACGCTTGATCCTACGCCGCTCTCTCTCGAACGATTTACTGAAGGAAAGATGCTAAACGAGTCGGTCGTGATTTAGCCGACCGTCATTTTGGCATCATGACAGCAGGAGTCAATAAGAAAAATTGTAACATCAAGAAAAGATTGATTTTGGAAGGCTTCGACTGCTAGAATTGCAAAATTGAAATTGCGTTGGTTCACCACGCCAAATATAGGGCACCTCTAGAAGAGGTGCTCAATAACTATTAATGGAGTTTTTTGATATGGGTAAAGAGAAACGTCAATATGTTAATTATTGGTTTTTGAAGGTTGATCCGGCATGGAGAAGACTCCCAGCAGCCGAACGAGAGTCAGGCAAATTGGAATTTGACGCCGTCTGCAGCGAATTTTCATCGAAAGTAATGCTCATTCCCTATTCCACCGTTGGCATTCGCGCGGAAGTGGACTTGATGCTCTGGCGAATTAGCTATGAACTAGAATCCGTCCAGGAAATGACCACACGACTTCTTTCAACAGGTCTCGGAAAATATATGAATATCGCCTATTCCTATCTGGCCATGACAAAACGCTCGACCTACGTTGATAAACATGAGCATGAAGGACAAGAATCAAGGAGGCTCACCATCGTTCCGGGGGAATCAAAATATTTGTTTATCTACCCTTTTTGGAAGACCCGCGAATGGTACCTGCTTCCCAAAGCCACTCGGCAAGAGATGATGGACAAACATATTGCCATTGGCCATAAATATCCAACAGTCAAAATCAACACCAGCTACTCGTTTGGACTGGACGACTCGGAATTTGTTGTCGCATTTGAAAGCGATCATCCGGACGACTTTTTGGACCTGGTGATGGAGCTCAGAGAGACCGAAGGCTCTAAGTACACGTTGCGCGACACCCCAATCTTCACCTGCGTTCGCAAAAACTTGAAAGATGCTTTGAATGATTTAGGGGGCTGACCCCCTAGCGGGGGGGCAGAATGTCACTCCCGTTGGTCGTGAAGATCATAACCCACAGCACACAAAGTGTTCAACCCCTCCTTGGCTAAAGAGGGGTTAGAGGTGTTTTGAGATTTATTCATTGGAAGAACAAAACGTTATCATATTAGGCTCAGGCCCTGCGGGTCTTACAGCGGCCATTTATGCCTCTCGCGCCAATTTGAACCCCGTCCTAATTGAGGGGGCACAGCCCGGCGGCCAGCTGATGATTACGACTGACGTTGAGAACTATCCCGCTTTTCCTGCCGGCATTCAAGGCCCAGAACTCATCTTCGAAATGAAAAAACAGGCCGAGCGGTTTGGCACCACAGTTGTAACCGGCAATGTTACATCGGTTGATTTATCCCATCGTCCCTTCAAAGTTGTTATTGATGATGAAGAAACTGTTTCTGCGAAGTCACTCATCATTGCTTCGGGTGCTCGCGCGAAGCTTTTGGGATTGGAGTCGGAAAGCCGCTTGATGGGTCATGGGGTTTCGGCTTGTGCCACCTGCGACGGCTTTTTTTTTAAGGGGAAAAAAATATTTGTTGTTGGGGGAGGCGATACCGCCATTGAGGAGGCGACATTCCTCACCCGATTTGCAACCTCCGTAACCGTTGTACATCGGAGAGAAACGTTGCGCGCTTCTAAAATCATGCAGGATCGCGCGTTTCACAATCCAAAGATTAACTTTCTTTGGAACACGGCGATTCTGGATATTCTGGCTGGAGAAAGTGGAACGGTTGCCGCGCTTAAGATGCAGAATGTGAAGACCCAAAAGGAGTGGGAAGAGCCGGCCGACGGCGTTTTTATCGCCATTGGTCATGAACCAAATACAACGCTCTTTCAGGGAAAGCTGCCGCTTGATGAGCGGGGATACATTCTGACAAAGACCGGCAGTACCAAGACTGATATTCCCGGCGTCTTCGCTGCGGGCGATGTCGCGGACCCCACCTATCGTCAAGCGATTACAGCGGCAGGGACCGGCTGTATGGCTGCGATTGATGCGGAACGATTTTTAGAGGAAGTGTCGGGGCACCTCTAAATGTTCAACCGACTTTGATAGCTGCGCGAAGCATTACGCCGTCCGCAGGACTCAAACCGATGAGGATTCCTCTTTTTTAGCACCCGTTTTTTTTGCCTGCTTTTCCTTTAAAGCAGCCTGCGCCGCGGCCAGCCGTGCAATCGGTACCCGAAACGGAGAACAGCTCACATAATTTAAGCCAATCCTGTGGCAGAAGGCGACTGAAACTGGCTCACCGCCATGCTCGCCGCAAATACCAACTTTTATATTTTTGCGTGTCATTCTCCCTTTTTCAACCGCAATTTCCATCAACGCACCAACGCCATCCTGGTCAATTGAGACGAACGGATCCTGCGGCAGAATCTCTTTTTCAATATATTCAGGCAAAAACCGACTGGAGTCATCGCGCGATAATCCAAACGTCGTTTGTGTTAAATCGTTAGTGCCAAACGAAAAAAACTCGGCATCCTTGGCAATTTTGTCAGCAACAAGCGCCGCGCGAGGCAATTCAATCATCGTTCCAACCGAATAAGGGATGTTCTTTTTATAACGATCCATCACTTCTTTTCCGACGCGAACACACAACGCGCGCATATTCGTAAACTCGCCAGTATGGGAAACAAGCGGAATCATAATCTCCACGCCTGCGGTAATGCCTTTCTTTTTTAATTCACACGCCGCCTCAAAAATAGCCGTGACCTGCATCTCATAAATCTCAGGATATGTAATTCCCAAGCGGCATCCTCTGTGTCCCAACATCGGGTTAAATTCCTCCAGCGATCTTATTTTGGAGCGTAACATATCAATCGAAACATTCATCTCACGCGACAACGCCGCAATGTCCTCCTGCCCATGCGGAATAAATTCATGTAACGGCGGATCCAAAAGGCGAATCGTAACCGGCAGCCCCTTCATCTCCTTGAAGATGCCAATAAAATCGTTTTTCTGCATTGGAAGAATTTTTGCCAATGCCATTTTTCGCTCGGTAACAGTATTGGCCAAAATCATCTCGCGCACGGCCATAATCCGTCCTTCATCAAAGAACATGTGTTCGGTACGGCAAAGTCCGATCCCTTCTGCGCCAAATTCGCGCCCGACACGAGCGTCTTTGGGGGTATCGGCATTCGTGCGAACCTTCATCTTTCGCGCGGCATCGGCCCAACGCATCAGGGTCTTAAACGATTCATTCATTGTGGGCTGAATCAACGGAGCCTTCCCTAAAATCACCTCGCCGGTGGAACCATTTAGCGTAATAAAATCGCCCTCTTTTATCATCAAGCCTTCCACCGTCACAATTCGTTTTTCTTCATCAATCTTGAGCGCCCCGCAGCCGGTAATACAACATTTTCCCATTCCACGCGCAACAACAGCCGCATGAGAGGTCATTCCACCACGCGCTGTAACAATGCCTTCCGCCGCGTTCATTCCGCCGATATCTTCCGGAGAGGTTTCCGAGCGAACCAAAATCACCTTTTCCCCAAGGGCAGCCTTGGTTTCCGCATCCTCCGCGAAAAAAACCACATGGCCAATTGCCGCACCTGGAGAGGCGGGCAGCCCCTTGGCAATCACATTCACTTTTCCGTTACTATCAATCATTGGGTGCAAGAGATGATCGAGCAAAAGCGGATCAACACGAAGCACCGCTTCGTCGCGCGTAATAAGCCCTTCCTGGGCCATATCCACCGCCATTTTCACTGCGGCTCTTGCAGTCCGTTTCCCAACGCGCGTCTGTAAAAGATAGAGCTTTCCCTCCTGAATCGTAAATTCCAAATCAAGCATGTCCTTATAATGCTTTTCGAGCTTCTTGTAGATCGTGACCAGCTCTTTATAGGTCGTCGGTTGTCTTTTCTGAAGCGCTGCGATTGGAATCGGCGTTCGAGTTCCTGCAACGACATCCTCTCCTTGCGCGTTAAACAGAACCTCTCCAAAAAAGACTTTCTTCCCGATGTTGGGATCACGCGTGAAGGCAACCCCAGTAGCCGAGGCCTCTCCCATATTGCCAAAGACCATTGCGACGACACTGACCGCAGTGCCCCAAGAATCGGGCAAGTTGTTAATCCGCCGATAGGTCGCGGCCCGCTGGCCAAACCAAGATTTAAAAACGGCGGCGATCCCAAGACGAAGCTGTTCAATGGGGTCATCTGGGAACGGCGTTTTCGTGGCCTCTAAAATAATTTTTTTAAACGTATGAACCAAATCCTTTAAAGCCGCCGCAGGAATATCGGTATCCAGATGGACGCCTGCGTCTCGCTTGCAATTTTCCAATGCGGCATCAAACCGATTTTTATTCACGCCCATCACGATGTTCCCGAACATCGCGACAAAACGGCGATAGGCATCATATCCAAACCGTTCGTTTTTAGATTTTCGAATCAAACCCAAAACAGTTTGATCGTTCAGCCCTAGATTGAGAACCGTATCCATCATGCCGGGCATCGAGGCCCGCGCGCCGGATCGGACAGAGACAAGCAACGGACTATTCGGATCGCCAAACGATTCCCCCTTTATTTTCTCAACACGGCGTAATGCGGCAATGGCCTCTTCCATCATCCCTTTTGGAAATTGATTTTTGGCGTGAAAGTAAGCCAGGCAGGCTTCTGTTGTAATCGTAAATCCGGGCGGGACAGGGATTCCTAATTGTGTCATTTCGGCAAGACCGGCTCCCTTTCCTCCCAAGAGGTTTTTCATGTTGCCGCGGCCTTCGGCTTTCCCGCCGCCGAAAGAGTACACAAATTTTATTTTGCCTTTAGTCATCTGTTATCCCTACCCAAAGTGTTATTATTTTTAAGTGAATTAAAAAGAGTCTATGAGCGAGAAGCATACAAGATTTAGGAAGGAAGTCACAAGAGGTTTAAGAAATATTTCGGAATGAGATTGGGTGCGAGTCAGGGGCGATGTGGGCTGAAGTGAGATACCCCCATGTGTTCTAAAAAAAGGAGATCCCTCCGATAGGTGACCTATCGGAGGAAAATTAACTGAAAAGTAAATACTTAATGTTTTTTCTGAAGGCTACGGCGCATTAAACCAATTGCACCCATGCCAAGAAGCACGAGACTCGAAGGTTCTGGAGTCGGGACAACGGGGACACCAGCGCCTCCGGCACCACCACCGCCAGCACCTCCGCCACCTGCGCCACCACCGCCAGCACCGCCGCCACCTGCGCCACCACCGCCAGCACCGCCGCCTCCGGCACCAGCGCCAGGATTGATAATAATAGATGCCACACTGGCAGCGCCATCTGTACTCATGCTATTGAGAACAAAGTTAGTCCCAGGGCTTAATTCAAAATCAAAAATAAACTGTATAGAAGTCACATTCAATAAATGAGTCGTACCGACTAGACTCGTAAAGAGGATAGGAACAGAGGTGCCACCAGGGACGCCGGGGAGTACGCCGAGCGCGCCAGTGTTAAAGGTAGAAGTAAACACCGTACCACCCGGATCCGCTGACGTAACATTGACACTCACTTCAAGACCAGCATCTGAACTGCCAAAAGTAAGATCAAACTGATCATTTGCTGTTAAACTAAACGGGCCCGCGCTATAGGTTAATGTAAGGTTTCCGTCCACTCCAGGGTCTGTTTCGGTGTAGAGTAGGCCAGGGATACCGAGCGTTACCGAACCTGCACCGCTGGTATGTGTAAGAGTCGTGCTACGGGTACCCCCAATGACCCCCGCACACGGGGTAGCGGTGTCAGAAGCACTGAGCGGCCCCCCCGGTGAAGTAACCGTCAAGGACTGGGGACAAGCACTAAAATCATCAATATTGAGTGGAGCAGCCGATGCCAAACCAGAAAAACCTAGGATCAAAGCAGAAAAACTGGCTGCTACTAACGGGAAGCGTGTGCGCTTAAACATAAGTCTCTCCTTATTTGTTTTTTAAAGTTTATTTTTAAAACACCTGACTCAAGTCAAACATACCACAGTCTATATCAAAGCTAAAAGAAAATGTCAATACTTATTTACAT